>NZ_JBEYZW010000089.1:0-27967 GCF_040646215.1 Streptomyces sp. NPDC046215
CTCGGCTGAGCTCAGCCGACACCAGCCCGTCCGGAAACCCCCTGATCGGCCGGACAGGCCCAAGGCGATCCGTATGGAGCAATCGTCCCACCGAGCGGATGCGCGCCTCCGGTGGCCGGGTGAACCTGCTGGGGTAACCAGGAGGTTTCACCATGGACTCAGTCCGACGCGCTCTCTGCGGGGCCCTGGCGTCGGTCGCCCTCTGTGCGGCCCCCGCGTTCGCCGATGACAACCCGGCCACCATGTCGGGGACGATAGAGCTCACCCCGGTCACCAGCCATCCCGGTGCGCAGGTCCAGCTGCGGGTCGCCGGCTGTGCGAACAACAGGGCGACGGCCACCTCCGAGGCGTTCGTCGCCGACGCCACGCTGGCCAAGGACTCGGCCGGGCTGTTCGCCGAGGCGACCGTCCGCAAGACCGTCGCCCCCGGGACCTACCGGGTCCAGGTGCGCTGCGACGGCTACGACTCGGTGGCCAAAGGGCGGCTGACGATCCTCTCCGAGGACGAACCGCTGCCCGAAAACGACGCCGACGAGGAGTTCGCGGCCGCCGTGGGCGAGAGCGACGCGGACGAGAGCGATTCCGGTGAGAGCACCACGGGCGTGAACGGCGACAGCGAGTACGGCGACCGCGCCGGCCACCGGGCGGACACCTCCCCGGACACACCCGGCGAGCCCGTCGCCCCCGTGCCCGCCGGTGGCGGCGGCACCGCCACCACCGCCGCCGAACCCCCCGGCACCCCCGGGCTCGTCCTCGCGGCCTGCACCGCCCTGGTCGCCGCCGGACTGATCTGGCACCGGCGGCGCACCGAACCCGCCGCGTCCTCCGAGTCCTCCGAGTCCCCCGCGTCCTCCGAGCGGTGACGGGAAGCGGCCCCGCGATGTCCGAAGCGCCCGCAGCCGGCCGCGGCCGGCTCCTGACCGGAGTGGCCTGGGCCGTGCTGCTGCTCATCCTGTGGCTGTGGGGCCGTGAGGTCACCGACGGCCGCGGAACCGCCACCCCGACCGCGGGCGACGTCGCCGCCGCGGGCCGCCCCGACACCCACCCGCTGCCCCCGGCCCACGCCCCGATCCCCGGCGCCCACCCCCAGGGCCTGGCGATCGAGGCGGCCGGCGTCCGCGCCCCCATCGAGGACCGCGGCCTCGATCCCCTGGGCGCCGTGCAGCCGCCCCCCTACGGGCGGCCCGGCGCCGTCGGCTGGTACCGCGGCGGGCCGGAGCCCGGCACCCGCGGTGCGGCCGTGCTCGTCGGCCACGTCGACACCGAGCGGGCACCCGCCGTCTTCTCCGGCCTCGGCGACCTCACCCCCGGCGAGACGATCACCGTTGCCCGCGCGGACGGCTCCACCGCCGAGTTCACCGTCGAGGACGTCGCCGTCTTCACCAAGGACCGCTTCGACGCCCGCAAGGTCTACGGGCCGCGCGAGCGCGACCGCGCCGAGCTGCGCCTGATCACCTGCGGCGGCGACTACGACCGGGCCCGGCGCTCGTACGCCGCCAACGTCGTCGTGTCCGCCTACCTGACCGGCACCGGCCGTGCCTGATCACCGCACCCGCGGCGACACCCGCTGCTCCAACGGAGGGACTTGACAAGGCGTCATTGTTCGACAACCCACGCGCCGGCACGTCCCTGTGCCAGCATTGAAGAGACCGGTCATGTCCCGTGGGGGCGGGGGACAACCCCACAGGAAGTACACCCGAGGGGGAATGGATGGACGGCAGCAACAGCGGCCGCGTGCGGCGGGCCCGTGCGGCCCGGGCGGGAGCGGGAGCCCTGGCGGGCACCCTGCTGCTGCTCGCGGGCTGCTCGTCATCGTCGTCCTCCGCCACACCGCCCGAGCCGGCCAGGCAACAGCCACAGCAGCCCAAGACCCGGGCCCCCTTCTGGGTAAACCCGGAGTCCACCGCGGCCAAGCGGGCCGCCGAGCTCGGCAAGGGCGGCGATAAGCAGCAGGCCGCGCTGCTCACGAAGATCGCCGCCCAGCCGGTCGCCGAGTGGATCGGGGTCGACGACCCCCAGGGCCAGACCCGCGGCTACACCGAGGCCGCCGCCAAGGCCGACCGCGTCGCCGTGCTGGTCCTCTACAACATCCCCCACCGCGACTGCGGCCAGTACTCCCAGGGCGGCGCCGCCGACGGCGACGCCTACCGGCAGTGGCTGGACCAGGCGGCCCAGGGCATCGGCAACCGCAGCGCGACGGTCATCCTGGAGCCGGACGCCCTGCCGCACATCGAGGACGGCTGCACGCCCCAGCAGTTCCACGAGGAGCGCTTCGCGCTGCTCAAGGAGGCCGTCGCCAAGCTCAAGGCGCTCCCCCGGACCAAGGTCTACCTGGACGCGGGCAACCCCAGCTGGGTCACGCCCGCCGACCGGATGGCCGAGCCGCTGCGCCGCGCGGGCATCGAGAAGGCCGACGGCTTCGCGCTGAACGTCTCCAACTTCCAGACCACGCAGGCCAACAAGGACTACGGCCGCAGGCTCTCCGCCCTGGTCGGCGGCAAGCACTTCGTCATCGACACCAGCCGCAACGGCAACGGCCCGCTGTCCGGGGCCGATCACGAGAAGGCGTGGTGCAATCCCTCGGGCCGGGCGCTCGGCGAGCCGCCCACGACGCAGACCGGTGACCCGCTGGTGGACGCCTACCTGTGGATCAAACGCCCGGGGGAGTCCGACGGCGCCTGCAAGGGCGGCCCGGACGCCGGCCAGTGGTGGGAGACCTACGCGCTCGACCTGGCCCGCAACTCCCGCTGACCGCACGCCCCGGCGGCACCTCGGCAGAAAGGGCCGGCCCCGCTCCCCGGCGGGCCGGCCCTTTTCCGCTGCCCGCGCGGGCTATTCCTCGTCCTCTTCCGACTCCTCCGCGGATTCCTCGTCCGTCCCCTCGCCGGAATCCTCGGAATCCTCGTTGTCGTCCGCCTTCGCGTCTTTCTCCGCCGGGGCGGCCACCGGGACCTTCAGCCACACGGCCGTCGACGGCATCCCGCGGTCGTCGATCACATTCACCATGTACCAGCCGGGGGGCACCAGCGACGGGTCCTTGGGAAGGGTGACGGTGATGTCGTCCCCCTTCCGCTCGAAGTCCAGTGCGATCGACCGCTGCTCGATATTGGTGACGTGCGTGAAGGAGCCCGGCCGGATCAGCCGCACCTTCGCGACCGGCCGGGAGTGGGCGACGCGGTACGTGGCCTTTTCGCCCAGCTTCACGGTCTTCCGCCCGGCGTCCTCGATCTTCGGCCGCGGGCCCTTGTGAAGATAGGGCGGGGTGTAGAGGTCGATCTGCTGCTGGAACGTGGCCGGCTTGCTGTTGTCCGCGTCACCGAAGAGGGAATCGGAGCCGAACGTCATCACCCGGCCGTCGGGCAGCAGCAGCGCACCGGAGTGGTAATTGCGGCCCACCAGCGGATCCGCCACCCCGTGCCGTTTGTTGCTCTTCGGGTCGAAGATCTCGGCCTTCAGGACGTTGGAGTCGCTGCGACCGCGGTAATCGCCCGAACCGTTGGTGGTCAGCACCGTGTCGTCGGGCAGGATGACGCTGCTGGGATAGCGGGCCTCGGCGTACAGGTCGGGCCCGTCGCGGAAACGCGGCTTGGCGTCATGAAGATCGACGATACGGGTTTTGGCCGTGGCCTTTTTGTCCTCGCCGACCCCGCCGCCGCCGAGCACCATGTACCGCTGGTCCTGGGCGGGCGGCAGCAGGACGGACATCGAGGTCTCCAGGACGTCCGGGTCGCTCATCCCGGGGACCTCGGTGAAGTCGTTGCTCTCCAGATCCCACAGGCCGGGGACCCGGCCCTTGTCGTCCGGCCCGTATCCCGCGTTGGAGCCGGTGTAGAAGATCCGGCCCTTGTCCGTGAGGAAGAGCGCGGGGTAGGTCGGGAAGAACTTCTCCTTGGGCAGGTACGACCACTTCTTCGTCTTCGGGTCGTAGATCTCGTTCTTGCCCGGGACGACCTGCCCGATCTCGTCCAGGCCGGAGACGGAGAGGACCTTCCCGTCCTGGAGCGTGGTCAGCGTCGGATACCAGCGGGCCTCGTTCATCGGGTCGACCGTGATGTACCGCTCGGTCTCGGGGTCGAACTCGAAGGAATCCTTGATGCCCTGGAAATCCTTCTTGTCGAAGGAGAGTTTGTTGGCGATGCCGTAGATGTTCTGGGCGTCCTTGCCCTTGAGGCTCTCGACGGTGTAATTGTCGGTGAGACCGGTCTCGTGCTCGGGGCCCTGCTCCAGGGCCTCCACATAGACCCGCGCGGTGGAGACCGACACGGTGACCTTGCGGGATTCCTCGTCCTGCGTCTTCTTGGCGCGGGGGACGAGCACGGGGTCCTTGGACTCGAAGGTCTTGCCGTTCTTCTTGCCGGTGAACCGGGTGCCCGCGGGCAGGGTCATCGGTTTGTCCGGATTCTCGTTGTGCACCACCATCAGCCCGCCGGCCTTGGTGACGTCGCCGCCCAGCTTCTCGTAGCGCTGGGTGCCGCCCGCCACCAGCAGCTTGCCGTCGGGCAGCTGGGTGTGGCCCGCACAGAAGAGGTCCTTGGGCGTGGGGATGTTCTTGTAGGTGTTCCGCACCGGGTCCCACAGGACCGTGCGGAAGGATTTGGCGGCGAAATTGGCGGCGTTGTTCCCCGAGCCGGCGACGAGCAGCACCTTGCCGGTATGCAGGAGGGCGGCGTGGATCGTGTTGATCCGGTATTCCTCCGGCACGTCCACCACGGACCAGTGGCCGTTCTGCGCCTTGTACTCCGGCTGGTTGATCTTGTAGTCGTGGTACTGCTCCGAGGCGTACCCCCAGATCGCCGGCCCGTTCATGCCCGCCAGGACGAGCCCCACGGCCGACCCGACAGCCATCCGGCGGGTGCGGCGGCTGGGACGGTAACGCCGGTAGTTCATCGGCCGGCCTCCATGGCGTGCTTGGCGCGGCGCACGGTCCACCACCACGCGAGGATCGGGGCCACGGTGATCGCGAGGGCCAGCGTCGCCCAGGTGCGCATCGCCACATGCGTATGGCCGAGCAGGAACGAGGCCACCAGCGCGCCACCGAAGACCAGCAGGAAGAACAGATGGATCCGGAAGGTGCCGAAGAGGGTGTCGGGGCTGGCGGAGTCGCCCTTGGGCGTGACCACGAAACCGCTCTTGCGGCGCAGCACCGCGTCCGTCAGCGAGCGGGCGTAGATCGGCGCGGACAGCGCCGACATCACCATGCCGGCCAGGCCGCCGGAGCCCTCGGGCTCGTGCGGCGAGACGTTGTGGCGGCGGTTCCAGATGTAGAGGCCGATCTGGAGGGCCGCGGCGTCGCTGTAGAGCATCATCCAGATCTCGGAATTGATCTGGATACCGGAGGCGCCCATGCCGAGGAACAGGGCGCAGCTCAGTGCGCCGAGCATCCAGTTGAGGGCGGTCATCGGATAATAGATGACCATCAGGGTGTAGTTCAGGAATTTCCCCGGTGACAGCGTGAAGGGGCCTTTCCAGAACTGCTTGATAATCGTCTCGTAGGTGCCCCGGGACCAGCGCAGCTGCTGGGTGAAGAAGTCGGTCCAGGCATTGGGCCCCTCGCCGACCGCGAGGACGTCCGGGGTGTAGACCGAGCGCCACTTGTGCCCGGTGCCGGGATTGCGGTGGCGGTGCAGCTCGAAGCCGGTGGCCATGTCCTCCGTGATGGAGTCGTACAGACCGCCGATGCCCTTCAGAGCGCTGATGCGGACGGCGTTGTTCGTGCCGACGAACATGGGCGCGCCATAGCGGTTCCCGGCGCGCTGGATCAGGGCGTGGAAAAGGAACTGCTGGCTTTCGGCGGCCTTGGTCACGGCCGCATCGTAGTTCCCGTAGACCTGCGGACCAACGACAAACGCGATATCGGGGTCGCGGAAGTAGCCGAGCATTCGCTCCAGGAAGTTCGGCAGTGGTACGTGGTCGGTGTCGACGGAGGCGAAGAAGTCGTAGTCGTCGCCGTGGGCGTCCAGCCAGGCGTTGTAGTTCCCGTGTTTGGTCTTCGCGCGGTGCGGCCCCTTCTGCTGATTCCACTTCTCGACCCCTTTGCGGGAGAAGTGGTGCACGCCCAGCCGCCGGCAGACCTCCTTGACCTCCGGGTCGTCACCCTCGTCGAGCAGCCAGACGTGCAGCGGGCCACGGTGGCGCAGCCGGACCGCCGCCTCCAGCGTCCGCGTGACCATCTCGATCGGCTCCTTGCCGGGCACGAACGAGGTGAGGAAGGCGACCCTGGTGCCGCTCTCGGGCACCACCGGGACCGGGTCACGCGCGACGAGGGTGGCATGGGCGTTGGACGCCACGTTCATGGTGCGGAAGAGCTCGATGAGGCCGATCGACACCAGCATCACGGCGTCCAGCGTGCGCATCAGGGGGGTGGCGTTCTCCCGCTGCGTCCAGTGCGCGGGCTGCATCAGCCACAGCAGCAGCCCGAGCGAGACGACGGGCGCGGCCCCGAGCAGCAGCGCGCCGAGGACGCGGTGGGTCTCCTCGGCGAGGAGGCTGCGGTAGCGCACCCGGTACGGGCGGTCCGGGCCGGGCTCGGTGAGCGGGCCCGCCAGCCGGCTGTAGTGCTCGTAGTCGAAGCGCGGGCGCACCGGCGGTGGTGCGGGAGCGGGCTGCGGCGGCCGTGGCGGCGCGAGCGCCTGCTGTTCGGTCCGGGGCGCCACCGTGCCGGGCCTGCCGGGCGGGCGCAGCCGGGCCGTGGCCGCCGGGTCGTCGGTGTGCTGCCGGGCTCCGGCAGGCGTGGATGTCATGAGTCATAACCCCCCGCACGCATGCTGACCGCGTGTGTCAGTCCGCACAGCCCTCAGGCCCCCCACGGCCTTACGGACTCACGGGAACCGGCTCCCCCCGGCACCGCTCAACCCATTGGTCACGTAATGATGTTGAGCCATCGCTGTCGGTTCAGGATCTCCGACCCTGCGTCATGATCGCAAGGGTGAAACAAGGTGTTTACCGGGCAAAGTGGTGCGTTAGGCGAAGGGGCCTACGAAAGTGGCTGAAGTGTTCGGATCGCCGCCGCAACGTCCGAAGGCTCCTCACCAGTGGTGAGGAGCCTTCGGACTGTCTGTGCGCCGCCAGGGACTCGAACCCCGGACCCGCTGATTAAGAGTCAGCTGCTCTAACCAACTGAGCTAGCGGCGCCTGCTGACAGAGAAAACAATACCTGATCCCGAGGGGTGCCCCTGACCACCCCTTGCCCGGCCCCCGCCGCCCGGTCTTTCGACATGCGGACCGGCCGGGCCGTTGAGAAGCTGTGCCGGATACGACGGGAGGCAGGGTTTCCGTGCGGATACCGGCATTCACCGCCGCGGTGCCCGGCGACTGCGCGTGCGCCCTGTGCGTCGACGCGGCGGCCGCCGGGCCGCCGCGGGACGACGCCGGGGGCCCCGACGGCGGCGCCCGGCACCGGTGCGCCGTCCGCGGGGCCCTCGTGGCGGCGGTGGGCGCGGTGGTGCTGGCCGGGCCGGGGACGGGCACCTCCTCGGTGACGCCCGGGTCCCCGTCGGACCGCACCGACCCGGGGACGGCCACCCGGGTGGACTACACGGACCCCGAGCACATGACCCCGGACGGCATAGCCGCCGACGAGCGGCAGGCCGCGCCCCCCGAGCCGCCCGCCTGGGACACCGGCGGGCTGCCGGACCCCTTCGAGGAGGCGGCGCCCGGCCGGGACGGCGAGCTGGTCCTCGTCGACCTCGGCGGCACCGAGCGCGGGCGCGGGAGTGCGCGGCTGCCGGAGGCCGCCCCGGGCCGCGACCTCGAACCCGCCGTCGCCTACGCGCTGGCCCAGGTGGGGGACGCCTATGCCCTGGGCGGCAACGGGCCGCGCCGCTGGGACTGCTCCGGCCTCGTCCAGCAGGCGTACCGCAAGGCCGGCGTCCGGCTGCCGCGCATCGCCGCCGACCAGTACCGGGCCACGGCCCCCGTCAAACGCGGCTCCCTGCGCCGCGGCGACCTGGTCTTCTGGACGTCCAACGGCCGGGTCTCCGGCATCCACCACGTGGCGGTCTACCTGGGCGGCGGGCGCTACGTCGAGGCGCCCCGGCCGGGCAAGAAGGTCCGCATCTCCACTTTCTCGCACTACAGTCCGAATCTGTACGGGCGGATCCGCTGACGGCCGCGCCCCCGGGGGCTCGCCCGCGAAAGTCACCCGGACGGCCGCCTAGGGTGCGGACATGGAGATCTCCGAGCTGGCGGCCGACGCCTGGCACCTCGCGGCGGACCGCGGAACGCGCACCCTGATCGGCATCGCCGGGCCGCCCGGCGCCGGGAAGTCGACCCTCGCCCGGGCCCTGGTGGCGGAGCTGGACGCGCGCCACGGCACCGGCTCGGCCGCGTACCTGCCGCTCGACGGTTTCCACCTCTCCAACGCCCAGCTGGAGCGCCTCGGCCTGACCGACCGCAAGGGCTCCGCCCCCAGCTTTGACGTCTGGGGCTACGCCGCGCTGCTGCGCCGGGTGGGGGAGGAGGAGGCCGGGCGGGACGTGTACGTACCGGACTACGACCGCACGCTCCACGAGCCGGTCGCCGCCCGGCACGTGGTGCCCGCGCCGGCCCGGCTGGTGATCACGGAGGGCAATTACCTGGCCTGCGACGAGCCGGGCTGGCGGGACGCGCGCCGGCACCTGGCCGAGGTCTGGTACCTGGAGACACCTGACGAAGTGCGTCAAGGGCGCCTCCTTGAACGGCAAAGGACCGGCGGGCGCGACGAGGCCGGCGCGCGGGCCTGGGTGCAGGGCAACGACCACCCCAACGGCGAACAGGTGAAGGCCGCGCGGGGGAACTGTGACCGAATTCTTCCTGCCGTTGGCCTGGACATGACCAATTCGTAGGACTAGCCTCCGCCTTGGTCTAGACCGCATTTCACTCGGCTCACAGAACCCCCCACGTTCTCCGAGGAGCGAAAGCATGCGCAAGAAGATCAGTGCGGCGATCATCGGCATGGGCATCGCCGGCGTGTCCCTGTTCTCCACCGGCAGCGCCACCGGCCACGGCTACACCGACTCACCCACCAGTCGCCAGGTGCACTGCGCCAAGGGCACCGTGAAGAACTGCGGCGCCATCCAATGGGAGCCCCAGAGCGTCGAGGGCACCAAGGGCTTCCCCGCCCGGGGACCCGCCGACGGCACCATCTGTGCGGGCGGCAACAGCCGCTTCGCCCAGCTTGACGACCCGCGGAACGGCCAGTGGCCCGCCACCGCGGTGACCGCGGGCCGGAGCCTGGACTTCCGCTGGAAGCTCACCGCCCGGCACGCCACCACCGACTTCCGCTACTACCTCACCAAGAGCACCTATAACCCCACCAGGCCCCTGACCCGCGCCGACCTCGAACCTCAGCCGTTCCTGACCGTCCCCTACGGCGGCCGGATACCCGACGCCACCGTCTCCCACCAGGGCACACTCCCCGCCGGAAAGACCGGCAAGCAGCTGATACTCGCCGTCTGGAACATCGCCGACACGGGCAACGCGTTCTACGCCTGCTCCGACGTGACGTTCTGACGGCTGCCGGCACCTCCCCGGCCCCACACCGGGGAGGCGCCACCCTCCGCTACTCCGGGCTCCCGGGCCCGTCCCGCCCCTCGGGCCGCAGCGCGACCCACGCGAGCACTCCCGCCACCGCCAGCGCGACGACCGCCAGCAGGGCGTAGTCCGGCACGGCGCCGCCGATCCTGGAGGCGAGCTCCTCCAGCCGGAACTCCTGGTCCGCGTCCAAGAGGCCCGGCAGGCCCGTCGTCCCCCCGGAGATGAAGAGCACGCCGATGCCGATGAAGAACAGGCCGGAGAGCAGCGAGGTGGTGTGCAGCCGCAGCCGCCCCAGCCGCAGCTCCCTGCCCCGCAGCCACCCCCGGCTCCCCAGCCGGAAGCGGTCCCAGAACAAGGCCAGGACGAACAGCGGCAGCGCCATCCCCAGCGCGTAGACGGCCAGCATCGACGCGCCGTACACCGGATTGCCGTGGACGGCCGTCAGGGTCAGCACCGCGCCCAGGATCGGCCCGGCGCAGAAGCCCGCGAGCCCGTAGACGCAGCCGAGCAGGAACGTCGACGCCGCCGAGCGCGGGGTGATCCGCCCGGCCGCGGCCTGCGCCTTCTTCGAGGCGAAGCCGAGGCCGAGGATCTGGGCGGCGCCCAGGGCGATCACGGTCCACCCGCCGGCGGTGATCAGTGCCTCCCGGTGGCCGTTGAAGAGCCGGCTGGCGGCGGAGGAGGCCGCGCCGAGCGGCACGAGCGTGGTGGCGAGCCCGAGGTAGAAGACGCCGGTACGGGCCAGCAGCTTGCCGGGGCTCGCGAGCGAATAGGCGAAGAACGCCGGCAGCAGCAGCGCGCTGCACGGGCTGACCAGGGCGAGGACGCCGCCGAGGAACGCGGCGAGGAAGCCGATGTCGGTCACTTCGTGCTCTGCTTCGCCGCCCGGGCCTGCGCGATGGCCTCCTCGAACGCCTTCATCGGCTGGGCCCCGGCGATGGGCCGCCCGCCGACGAGGAACGACGGCGTGGACTGCACGCCGATCGAGTACCCCTCCTCCTGGTCCTTCTTCACGCCCGCCGCGGAGGCGGAGCCGTTCAGGTCGGCACGGAACTTCGCCAGGTCGGTGACGCCGCTGGAGCGGGCCATGTCGACCAGCTTGTCCTCGGCGAGCGCGTCGCCCTTGCGGGTCTTGGCGTAGACCTCGTCGTGGAACTGCCAGAACCTGCCCTGCTGCCCGGCGGCCCAGGAGGCGCGGGCGGCCCGCTCGGAGTCCTTCCCGAAGATCGGGAAGTTGCGGAACTCGATGCGCAGGACGCCCTCGTCCACATATTTCTTGATCAGCTCGGGCTGGCTGTCGCGGGTGAACTTCCCGCAGAACGAGCACTGGTAGTCGGCGTACTCCACGAGCACGACGGGCGCGTCGACCCTGCCGACGGCGAGGGGGTCGCCGTCCGCGCGGCGGCTGGTGGCCTGCGCCAGCTGGTCGAAGACCTTCTGCTGCGGGTCCGCGGCCGGCCCGGAGGCGGTGCTTCCTCTCGTGTTGGTCTCGTCGGAACCCTTGCCGGAGCCGCCCGCGCTCTCGCCGATGGCGACGGAGGCGGCGACGATCGCGACGACGAGGGCGAGAACGGCACCGATCGCCGCGAGGCGGCGCGTGGACCGGCGCCGGGCGGCGCCGGCGGGACGGGGGGCGGGACGTGCGGGGGTGCGGGACATGGGTGTGAGCTCCCTGGGGGGACGGATGCGGGACATGCCGGGGTGACGGCCCGGTGCGCGGGCCGTGGGGCGGCGGGTCTAGATCCGTAGGACGGGGAGGAGCTCGGCGCAGCCGGCGACCGGGACGGGCGGCGCCCGGGGCGCCGCGGGCGCCGGCACCCGGGCGGCGGGCAGCGCCGCCCGAAGGGCACCGGGGCCGGTGAGCGGGTCGGTCTGCGGATGCGGCACGGTGATCGCGGCGCCCCCCGGGGGCGCCTCCTGGGGCTTGCACGTACCGCCGCGGTCCGCGCCGCCGGCATCGGCCCGCGGACGGGCCTCGGCCGCGCCGGCCGGCGTTTCCCCGGCCCGTGTCTCGAAGGCGCGGGGCCCGGTGAGGGACGCCGCGGCGGGCGCCGCCCCGGCCGCCCGCGCAGAGGCGGTTCCGGTCAGGCAGGGGCCGAAGACGACCGCGAGGAGGAGCAGGAGCACGGCGGCTGCCGACGGGCGGCGGTGCTGCATCCTGCGCCCCCCTTCGTCCTGGTTTCTTCGGGCTTGCCCGAGGTGCCCGGGCGGCCTCCCATGCTACGGGCCGGACAACGAACAAGGCCCCTCACCAGTGGTGAGGGGCCTTGTTCCGTCGGTGCGCCGCCAGGGACTCGAACCCCGGACCCGCTGATTAAGAGTCAGCTGCTCTAACCAACTGAGCTAGCGGCGCCTGCTGACGAGATAAATATACCTGGTCCGAACGGGTGCTCCGTACCCGCTTTTGCGTCCGCGCGCTCAGAGCGCCATCGACAGCAGTAAGGGCGCCGCCCGCCGGTTCAGCGTCGCGGCGGCGTGCCGCAGGCGGTGGGCGTGGGCCAGCGGGAGCGAGAGGGCGAGGCAGCCCACCGAGAGCCCCGCGGTGATCGGGACGGCGGCGCAGACCGTGCCCACCGCGTACTCCTGGAGATCCAGCACCGGGACCGTCGCGGGCTGGGCGTCGAGCTTGCGGAAGAGGACCTTCTCGCTGGTGATCGTCCGGGAGGTGAGGCGGGCGGTCTTGTGGCGCGAGAGGTGATCGCGGCGGCCGTCGTGGTCGAGCTGGGTGAGCAGGCACTTGCCGACCGCGCTGGCGTGGGCGGCGGAGCGGAAGTCGACCCATTCGTTGACCCGGGGGGTGTGCGGCCCGTCCGCGCACTGGGTGATCCGGACCTCGCCGTCGATGTAGCGGCTGAGGTAGACGGCGGCGCCGACGGAATCGCGCAGCGACGTCAGCGCCTGCTGGAGCTTGCGCCGGACGGCCTGGCCGCGGTCGCCGCCGGAGCCCAGCAGGGCCAGGGCGTCACCGGCGACGTACCCGCCGTCGCTCACCCGCTCCACGTAATCCTCGCGGCACAGCATCAGCAGGAGGGCGGCGAGCCGGCCTGCGGGCAGCCCCGTCTCGCGGGCTATCTGGGCCTCGGTCACGCCACCGGAGTGCCGCGTGACCGTCTCCAGCACCCGGAGCGCGTACTGCGCCGAGTGGAACGGTGTGGTGGGCTCGGGCTTCAGCGCCACGGTCTCCCCCTAGCGGGCTTGCAGCGAGTGTCCCGCTTCCCACGATAACGGCGAAAGGGACGGCGGGGAGGGGGTGTTGACGAGAAGGGGCCGGACCGGAAAGCCGCTGTTCAGGGACGCGCCTCTCTGGCATATGCCTATGCCATGCGGCCGTCCGGCCGGGCCGGGCGGACTGGGAATAAGCGGAGAGATGCTCCGGTTGTCCTGGCGACCGACGGAAAGCGCGGCGCACCGGTGCGCCGCGGGCGATCAGGAGGCGGACCACCGTGGCCGACGTACAGGACGACACCATCCGGGGCAGGGCCGCGGGCACCGCTCCCGTACCCCTGTCGGTACTGGATCTGGCGACCGTGGGCAGCGGCCGGACCGCCCGGCAGGCGCTGGGCACCACGGTCGAGCTGGCGAAGCTCGCCGAACGGCGCGGCTACCACCGCTTCTGGGTCGCCGAGCACCACTCCATGCCCGGCATCGCCAGCTCCTCCCCGGCGGTCGTCCTGGCCCACCTCGCCGCCCACACCGAGCGCATCCGCCTCGGCTCCGGCGGGGTGATGCTGCCCAACCACGCCCCGCTGGTGATAGCCGAGCAGTTCGGCACGCTCGAAGCCCTCGCCCCGCGCCGCGTGGACCTCGGTCTGGGCCGCGCCCCCGGCACGGACGGCGCGACCGCCACCGCGCTGCGCCGTTCCGACCGGCTGCGCGAGGACGCCGACGACTTCCCCCAGCAACTGAGCGAGCTGGTCCGGTTCCTGGACGACGACTTCCCCGACGGGCACCGCTACGCCCGGATCCACGCCGTCCCCGGCCCCGTCCAGGGCCGGGTCGCCGGCGGCGTCCAGCGGGCCGACCGCCCCTCCGTCTGGCTGCTGGGCTCCTCCGGCTTCAGCGCGCGGCTCGCCGGTGTGCTCGGCCTCCCCTTCTCCTTCGCCCACCACTTCTCGGCGGCCAACACCGTCCCCGCCCTGGAGCTCTACCGCGAGTCCTTCCGGCCGTCCGCCGTCCTCGACCGCCCGTACGCCAAGATCGGTGTCCAGGCGTTCGCGGCCGACGACCCCAAGGAGGCCCGCCGCCAGGTCCGCACCGGCGCGCTCGCGATGCTGCAGCTGCGCACCGGCCGGCCCGGGCTCGTCCCGACGCCGGAGGAGGCCGAGCGCCACCCCTTCGGCCTCGCCGAGCAGGACTTCGTCGACGGCTGGCTGGCCAATGTGGTCCACGGCACCCCCGACGAGGTGCGCGAGGGGCTGAACGCCCTGGCGAAGCGGACCGGGGCGGACGAGCTGATGATCACCGGCAATGTGCACGGTTCCGAGGAGCGGCTGCGCAGCTATGCGCTGATCGCGGACGCGTACGGGTTGCCGGGGGCGTAGGGCTGTTGTTTGCCGCCTGCGGCGGCGAGCGCCCTGCGGGCGCGTCCTCAATCTCCCCCAGCTACCGCTGGGGGTGCCCCCAGGAGGTGCCCCCGGACGGGCTGGAAAGCCCGTCCGGCGATTGAGGACAGGGCACAGCAGCCCGTCCGGCGATTGAGGACAAGGCGCAGCAGCCCGTCCGGTTACGGTCGCACGCCCGTGCTCAGCAGGGCCGAGATCGAGTCCGCCGGCACGGGCCGGGAGTAGAACCACCCCTGGCCCGTGTCGCAGCCGATCCGCCCCAGCCGCTCCGCCTGCTCCGCGCTCTCCACGCACTCGGCCGTCACCTTGATGCCCAGCCGGTGCGCGAGCTGGACCAGGGCCTCCACGATCGTCTCGTCCGCGGGGTTCGGCGGCTCCTCGGAGCGGAAGCCGCGGACGAAGGAGCCGTCGAGCTTGAGCGTGGAGACCGGCAGCCGGCTGAGGTAGGCGAGGTTGGAGTAGCCGGTGCCGAAATCGTCGATGGCGATGGCCACGCCCATGTCGCTGAGCTGCTGCAGCTGTTGCAGCGGCCGGCCCGCCGACCCCATGACCGCCGACTCGGTGAGCTCCAGCTGGAGCAGGCTCGGCGGCAGCCCCGTCTCGGTGAGGATCGCCGCCACGTCCGCCACGAGGTCGGAGTCCCACACCTGGCGCACCGCCACATTGACGCTGACGACGATCGGCTCCCGCGGGTGGGCCAGCTGCCAGCGTCTGGCCTGGCGGCAGGCGGTCGCGAGCACCCAGCGGCCCAGCGGCACGATGGCCCCCGTCTCCTCCGCCAGTCCGATGAACCGATTCGGCGCGAGCGTCCCGAACTGCGGGTGCCGCCAGCGCACCAGGGCCTCCACACCGCGGACGACCCCGTCGCCCAGCCCCACCAAAGGCTGGTACTGGAGGACGAACTCGTCCCGCTCGACCGCGGGCCGCAGGGTGCTGGAGAGGGCCTGCCGGGTCATCCGGTGGGCGTTGCGCTCGGGGTCGAAGAGGGTCCAGCGGGCCTTGCCGTCGGCCTTGGCCCAGTACAGCGTGGTGTCCGCGGCCTGCATCAGCTCGGTGGCGTGCGTCCCGGCGGCGGGCCGCTCGACGACGCCGATGCTCGCCGACACCGCCAGCCGCTGCCCGGCCATGTCGAACGGCTGCTGGATCCTGGACTGCACGCGGGTCGCGAGGTCGACGAGCTGCTGGGTGCCCGTGGACTCCTCGACCAGCAGCGCGAACTCGTCGCCGCCCAGCCGCGCCACGAGGTGGCCGCCGGGCGCGGCGCACTCCGCGAGCCGCTTGGCCACCGCGCCCAGCAGCCGGTCGCCGGCCCGGTGGCCCAGGGTGTCGTTGATGGCCTTGAAGCCGTCCAGGTCCAGATAGAGCAGGCCGATCCGGCCGGTGACGGCGCCTCGGCCGGCGGCCCGGCCGGTACCGCGGCCGGAGGCCGCGAGGGCCGCGGTCAGCCGCTCGAAGAACAGGCTCCGGTTGGGCAGCCGGGTCACCGGGTCGTGCATCCGCAGGTGGCGCAGGCGCGCCCGCAGATCCCGCCGGTCGCTGATGTCGGCCACGGACAGCAGGGCGTCACAGCTGTCCGGGAGCGGGGTGACGATCACCTCCGCCCACACCCCCTGGCGGCCGCCGCGCTGTTTGAGCCGGCGGGTGCAGTGGAGCCGGTCGCGGCGGCCGAGGAGCACCTCGCGGTACGCGCTCCAGGTGCGCGCGTCCTCGCGCAGCCCGGTGAAGTCGGCGGCCGGGGCGTCGGCGAGCCCGGCCGGGTCGGTGCCCAGCAGCTCGCCGAGCGCGTGGTTGGCGCTGCGCACCAGGCCGTCGCGGCCCACCACGGCCATGGCGAGCTGGGCGGCATTGAAGGCGGCACGAAAATCGCTGGATTCGTTACATTGCGTGACGGTTGTAGGCGTCGAACCGGGCGTGCTGCCCTGGCCGTCGAGGGTTCCGCTCACCGCTCGCTCCCGCATGGCATTCGTTCCGCACTGGTGTCGTCTGGGGCTCGTGGTTGTCGTACGCGTGACCGAACAGGTGGCGGGTGGCCGCCTGCCCGGGGGAATCCGTGCTGGAAATGTGGCGATCATAGGGCTCACACGAGGACCGTTCCAGCGGCCCGGCCGCGTTTGCCCGGGGCGCCTTCTCCCGTTTGTCCATTTCTGCACGACCGTGCGCGCTCGTGGCGGAGCCTTTTGTACTGCACCATCTCGATTGACCATCAGTGACTGAGTGTGATGTACCCAGAAGTCGGCTTAGTCACTCGACTGGGGTAGCGGAACAGGGCATACCATCACAAACCCCTGGAGGGTGGATGAGGTGTCCCGAATCCGTTCCGGGAGGTCGACGTGGTGCGTCCGCAGACACCCATGGGAGTGGAACGGCCGCGCCGGCTGCGCCGCGTCGGGGCCGTCCTCACCTCCCTCTGTGCGATCGCCACGACCGTCGTCGCCGTTCCGGCCCACGCGACGGGGCCCGGCGGTCCGTGCGCGCTGCCGCGCAGCCAGGCCCACCACTCCGAGGGGCTGGACAGCTGGAACGCGGCCTACCCCCGGCCCGCGGGCCGGCTCGACGCCGTCATGATCTTCCTGTCGTTCCCCGGCTCCCGGCCCGTCGTCAGCCCCGAGCGCCTGGCGGCAGACCACTTCCCCGCCACCTCCCGCTTCTTCGAGCGCGCCTCCTACGGGCGGTTCTCGCTGCGCGCCCACCCCCTCAAACGGTGGTTCCGGATGCCGCGCCCCGCGACCTCGTACCGGATACAGCGCGACTGGGAGGGCGACCAGCGCTCCGACTACCTGCGGGACGCCGTCGCCGCGGCCGACGGGGAGGTGGACTTCAGCCGCTACGACCTCGTCTACCTGGTCGCCGACCCCGACGCCCCGGGCGTGGACTCCGACGCGACCAAGGTCGTCAACCTCGACCGCCCCCTGGAGGCCGACCGCACGCCCTTGCGCCGCGTCGTCACCGTCTTCGAACACCATCCGCCGGACCGCAACGTCCTCGCCCACGAGACCGGGCACGTCCTGGACCTGCCCGACCTCTACCACCGGCCCACGGACGGCAAGGGCGACTGGGACACCCACGTCGGCGACTGGGACCTCATGGGCAGCCAGTTCGGACTGGCCTCGGAACCCTTCGCCTGGCACAAGTGGAAGCTGGGCTGGCTCGGCTCCCGCCAGGTGGCCTGCGTCCCCGGCACCGGCAGCAGCCTGCACACCCTCCAGCCGCTGGAGTCCCCGATGCTGCCGGGCAATGACGCGCGCACCCGGCTGATCGTCGTCCGTACGGGCGTGGCCAGCGCCCTCGCCATCGAGGCCCGCTCCGCGTACGGCAACGACGCCGCCACCTGCACCGAGGGAGTGCTGGTCTACCGGGTGGAGAGCGAGACCGCCTCGGGCGGCGGGCCCGTGCAGGTACTGGACGGGCACCCCGGCCACCAGGCGTGCTGGGGCGAATCGGTCTACCCGCCGCTCGCGGACGCCCCGCTGGGCGTGGGGGAGTCCCTCACCTCCGGGCGGGACGGGGTGCGGGTGACCGTGCGGGGGCGGACGGCGGGCGGGTCGTGGACGGTGGGGGTCACCCGTGGGTGAGCGGCGCGGGGGCCGATGCGGGCGGCAGGCGCACTCAGTAGGCACCGTCGGCAGGCACGGGCAGCAGGCACCGGCAGCAGGCACGAAGAAGGCCCCCACCAGTGGTGGGGGCCTTCTTCTGTCGGTGCGCCGCCAGGGACTCGAACCCCGGACCCGCTGATTAAGAGTCAGCTGCTCTAACCAACTGAGCTAGCGGCGCCTGCTGACGTGGAAGACTTTAGCACCCTGATCCGGTGGAACGAAAATCCGCATGTTTCAGCGGGCCGAGAACGGGGTTGTGCTGGTGAGAGCCGTATCGGCGCTCGCGCGGGCGACCCGCACACAGGCCCACAGCAGCCCCTCCGCGTCCGGCAGCCAGGGGTGCCGCGCCTCGGGGGCGACCAGCCAGCGGGAGGCCGGGGGTGCCGGTTCGTCCTCGCCGGGCGGGTAGAGCGGGGGGACGGTCACCGCGTCGCCCGTGCCGTGGCACAGCAGCGGGGGCATCGCCCGGGCCCACTCCTCCCAGGTGAGCAGCGCGGGCAGCCGCTGCGCGGTGCCCGGGGCGGCGAAGAGCAGCAGCCGGCCGCGCTGGGCGGCCACGGGACCGGAACCGGGGCCGTTGGTCCATAAGCGGTCGAGCACCCGGCGCCCGAACAGCGCGGGAACGCCGACCACGTCGAAGGCGGTGCCGCAGGGCAGCACGATCGGGGCGGCCGGGCTCTCGGCCCACAGGGCGTGGACGCTGTGCGGGTGCGGGCTGGCGGAGGCGAGCCAGTCCGCCCCGCCGAGGGTGACGTAGGTGGCGGGGGTGTGCGGCAGCCGGGGCTGGGGGATGCGGGGCCGGCGTTCGGGCAGGGGCTCGCGCGGCCGGATGAGCGGCTCGTCGCGCGGTGCGGTGCGCGGCTCCGTGGGGGGTGCGGTACGGGGCGCGACGAGGGTCGGGGCGGAGGGGCGCGGGTCGTGCGGCCAGGAGCTCATGGCCCTATATTCCGCGGCATCTCCCGGTCCGTTTCCGGTAGTTGCCGGAACCCGGGACAGGAGGGCGGGCGGTGCGCTATCTTGCGCGGCGCATATGCCAACGGCCCATGGTCGGGGACCATGGGCCGTCCTCCTCCGCCGCTTCTCAGTCGACGGGGTGGCTGCTGCCGCGCAGCAGGTCCCGGCCGAACTCGACCATCTTCTTCGCGTAGTCCTCGCTCCACTCGGCGCGCTCCGCGATCACGGACGGGGACAGCCGGTCGAACCGGCGGGGGTCGGCGAGCTGGGCCGCGGCCAGCGCCTGGAACTCCGTCGCTCTGTCGGCCGCCGCGCGGAACGCCAGCGCCAGCTCCGTGGAGCGGGCGAGCAGCTCACGCGGGTCCTCGATCGATTCGAGATCGAAGAAGTGCTCGGGGTCGGCGAGCGCCTCGGGCGGCTCGAAGAGCAGCTGCGCGGGCTTCAAACGGCGGGGCCCGCTGCCGGGGCGCCCGCCGGGAGCCGACTGCGGCTCGCTCATGTACATACCTCCAGGATCGTCTGCACCGCCATCCATTGTCCTGCGCCGCGCAAGGGCACCCGGGGGGCAGGGCTTGCCGCCCGCCCATCCGGCCCGTACGACGGCCGGGCCACGCGGCGCCCGCACAGGCCCGGTCACGGCCGCCAGGCCGCCCGGTGTTCGTTCAGGTGGGTCAGTGCGGAGTGATGCGCCTCCCCCTCGTCCGGGCTGTTTCCGGTTGGCCGTCTCCGGCGGCGTGCCGGACGCTGTCCGGCGGGTGGGGGCGCGGTGCGCGGTGCCTGCCGGGCGGGTGCGGGTGTGTCGGTCACGGCCGCCAGGCCACCCGGTGTTCGTTCAGGTGGGCCAGCACGGAGTGATTCGCCTCCCAGCCGTCCGGGAACTTGACCGTCACGCCCAGCTGTACCGGGTCCGTCGACGGGTGTTCGTCCAGCAGGCGCTCGATGCCCGCCCGCGCCACCACCACGCACGCGTGCCGGTGGCGGGAGGCCAGCACGCACAGGCGGCCCGTCTCCAGGTGGAACGCCGTCGCGTCCGGGCGGCCCGACAGCGGATGCAGGACCACCGTCACATCGAATTCCCGGCCCTGCAGCCGGTTCGCCGTGTCGGCCGTGACGCCCCGCACGCCCAGCTCCGCGAGTGCGGCCCGGACCGCCGCCGCCTGATCGCGGTGGGCCGTGCCCACCGCGATCCGGTCCGCCGTGAGCGGCACCGGACCGTCCGCGGTCTCGCTCGTCGCCGCGCCGCCGCGGTCCAGCAGCCGCCGCACGACCTGTGCCACCGCTCCGACCGCCTCCGGATCCGTGCGCGGTGTGCGGCGCGCCGGCAGCTCCAGCAGGCCCCAGCCCGACGCGGCCGCCTCGTCGATCACCCGGTCCGGCCCCGAGCCGTCGGAGGGCACCCCGAAGGCCAGGCTGCGGTCCCCGTGGCCCGTGCCGCTGCGGAACGGCGTGTACGGGTAGAAGGCGTCCGAGACGAGGGGCGCGGCGGAGGCGGGCAGCCGCCAGGAGACGGGCAGCCGGTGCTGCGGCAGCCGGGGATTGTGGGCGAGCAGGGTCGTCACCGCGCTCGCCGACGGGTCGTACGACAGCCCCGCCCACTGCGCGGCCCCGTCGGGGCCCACCACGCTGAAGGGGTCCAGCTGCCCGGGGTCGCCGACGAACAGCGCCCGCTCGAACAGGCCGGCGACGGCCAGCAGGGCGTCCGACCGCATTTGGTACGCCTCGTCGACGATCGCGTGCCCCCACGGCTCGGCGACCTTGGTGTGGGCCCACTTCGCGGCCGTGGACACCACGACGTCGAGCCCCGCGAGGTCGGCCGCCTTCGCCGACTTCACCACCGACGGCAGCGCGTCGAGCGCCGGGTCGTAGGGGCGGGCGTCACTGCTGTGCAGCCGGCCCACGGGCAGCTCCGGGTCCTTCGCCGCCAGCCGCAGCACCAGGTCGTCGACCTGGGCGTTGGTCTGCGCCACGACCATCAGCGGCCGGCCGGCGGCGGCCAGCTCCCGCGCGGCCCGCACGACGAGCGTGGACTTGCCCGCGCCGGGCGGGGAGTCCACGACGACGCCGCGGTGCGGGCTGTGCAGGGTGTCGCGCAGGATCGCGTCCGTCGCGGCGGCGGCAGCTGCGGAGGGGTCGAAGGGGCCGGAGGCGGGGGAGTGCGCCGCTCGTACGATCACGGGGCGGCCCTCCTCAAGGTGGCGGCGGGCGCCGCCGCGGTCGCGCTCACAGGTAGTCCTCCGTGGTCACCGGGTCCGGGGCGGGGTCGCCGTCGTCGCCGGGCGGGCCGCCGTGGGTCCAGGGCGTCCGCTCGGGGTCGGGCAGCTCGGGGCCGCCGCGGGGGGCGTGCTCGAACAGCGTCCAGCAGATGCGGTCGCCCTTCTCCGGCACGGAACCCGCGTCGGGCACCTTGCCGCGGCCCATGCCACCGGTCAGCCGGAGCGTCAGGGCACCCGGCTCGCCCGGCACGTGCGCGACGAACTCCGCCGCCTGCGCCTTGCCGTCCGCGAGCACCCGGTGCACCTTGGCTCCCTCGGCGAGGTGCGGGCCGTCGTCCGTGCGGAACGTCACCAGCGGCCGCGGCCGCGGCGATTTGGTGTGCGAGAACTCCATGACCACCTCGGTGACCTCCCCCGCGAACGCCTCACCGGCCAGCCTGCGGCCGGCCATGACCAGCGGATCGTCCAGCGCCTCCTGGGCGTCGAGCTGCGCCTGCGCCGTCTCCCGCGCCGCGAGCTTGCGGGCGGCCGTCACCGCGTCGTCCCGCCGGGGTTGCGGGGGCTCCCCGGCCCGGACCCGGTCCCGGTGGGCGGTGTACGACCAGCGGTCCCGCTTCCACCGCTCGCCGACCCGCCGGCCCTCCGGCAGGGCCCGCAGCAGATCCACCCCGCGCCACATCGCGTCCCACGTGGGCCGCAGCTGCGACTCCAGGAGTGCCCGGAGGGCGTCCTCGGCGCCCGGCAGGCCCGCGTCGTACCGGGCCGTCGCGGGGGCCAGGCGCTTGTTGTCGAAGACCGGGTCCGTGGCCGGGCCGGCGGGCGGGCGGACGAGCAGCCCCTCCGCGTCCCGCTCCGTCTCGGCGCGCAGGGCCGCCTGCGCGCCCGACATCCCCGCCGGGGGGTCGATCCAGGCCAGCAGGGCCCCCAGATGCTGGTCCTCCAGGCTGCTCTGGCCCGTGGCCCAGTGACGGCTCAGCACCTGGGTCATGGGCAGCAGCAGCGACGAGCCGGGCACCCGGGCCCGCTCCCCGAAGTGCGTCAGCCAGCGCCCCAGCAGGGGGACGCGCGGGGGAGCGGGATATGCGGCGTCGGGGTCCTGCTCGGCCGTGCGGCGGAAGCGCATCGAGCGGCCCAGCAGCCGCACGTACTCCACGGCCGCCGGGCCGGGCACCAGCAGCTGCGGGGCGTCCGCGCACAGCTCGACCTCGACGGAGACCTTCCGGCCCGTCTCGGGGTCGGTCTCCTTGCGCTGTTCCCGCTCGACGGCGTCGGCGCAGCTTTCGAGGTAGGGCAGCACGATGTCGGCCAGCTCGGCGAGGAACGCGAACCGCAGGTCCCGGTCACGCGGCTGGGCGACG
The DNA here is from genome assembly GCF_040646215.1 of Streptomyces sp. NPDC046215. Classification (NCBI taxonomy): domain Bacteria; kingdom Bacillati; phylum Actinomycetota; class Actinomycetes; order Kitasatosporales; family Streptomycetaceae; genus Streptomyces; species Streptomyces sp. NPDC046215. Next base: position 22,194 of record NZ_JBEYZW010000089.1, read on the forward strand.
ATCAGCAGCCGGGGCGCGTCCCGCTCGCTGCCCACCAGGGCGCCGAGCGGCGCGCCGGCCTCGCCGGCGGTGGTCAGCGGCACGAAGACCAGCGGGTGGTCGGCCAGGTGCCGGTGCCGCACGGTGGCCAGGGGGCGGGCCCGGCCGTCCTGAGCGGCTTCGAGCCGGGCGAGGGTGTCGATCAGCGACATGGAGCCTCCGCTCCGGAGAGGGACCTGCCGCGGAGGGCGGGCGCCGGGAGGGCTTTCCGCGTGCGGGGGGTGCTCGGCGGGGCGGTCACCAGGGGCCGGCCCCGGCCGCCCCGGACCGTTCCCGTCCGGGTGAGGGCGCCGATCAACACGGGGCCTCCGCTCCCCGCGCGGCCCCGCCGCAAGCGGCCAGCGCCTCCGCGCGCAGGGCCGCAGCGCGCCGGAGCGCGGCGACGGCCGGATCCGCCGGGTCGCCCGACGCGCCCCGGGCGGCGGACAGGACGTCCTCCACGGTCGCCAGACCGCCCAGCTCGCTGCGGACCCCGCGGCCCAGGGACTCCACCGCGCCCGCCGCCCGGGACCGGGCCCGGCAGTGGAAGGCCAGCTCGCACGCCGCCAGGCACTCCGGCGCGTAGGCCGCGCCGACCGACTCGACGGCCGCGGCCAGCTCGTCGGCGGGCCGGGTCGGGGTGCTGCCGTCTTCGGCCGGGCGCAGGTCGAAGGTGGTGCCCTCGGGCAGGGCCGCGGCGATCTCCTCGACGAGGGCCAGCCGGGCGAGCTGGCGGCGGGTGGTGGAGAGCTGCTTGCGCACGTCGACGAGCTCGGCCGCGGGGAGGTTCGAGAAGTCCTTCGGGCAGACCAGGAGGACGTGGGGGCGCACCCGCGGGCCCTCGGGGGGCCCGTACGGCCCGTCCGGCACGTGCGCGGCCGCCCCCTCCAGCGCGAGCGCGTACACCGCCGCCTGCCGGGCCGCGGCGCCGACCTTGGCGGCGTCGGCCGTGCCGTCGATCATGGCGAAGGACTTGATCTCCACGACGGTCCACCGCCCGTCGGGGTGGACGACCACCGCGTCCGGCTCCAGATAGGCCGGGGCACCGGCCACCCGCAGGGCCAGCATGGGGTGGTCCAGGAACGCCCACCGCCCGGCGGCGGTGGCCTCGCGCAGCGCGAGGGCCGTGCGGGCCGTGCGGCCCTCGGGGCCGGCGGCGGAGAGGTCGGGGCTCTCGACGGAGCCGGGCGGGGGCGGGGGCGAGCCGTCGCCCAGCCGCTCGTGGAGGAGGCGGATCAGGGCCTCACCGCCGTCGGCCTTGACCCGGGTCTCGAAGGCGTTGCCCCGGACGAGGGCGAACAGGGACTGCCCGAAAGTGGCCGGGGCCCCCAGGGCCCGGGCCAGCGCGCCCTTGTCGACCCCGGCGCCGTCGAGCAGGACGCGGCGCCGGCAGCCGGGGTTGGCGGCCAGCGCCGCCAGGGCACGGGCGTCGAGCGGGCGCGGCGCGGCGGCCGGGCCGCGCAGCTCAGCGAGCCGCTGTCGCAGCGCCGTCGGTGCGGCTGTCGCCGACGCCGTGGGCCGGCTGTCGGGGGATGTGGTCACTGGCGTCCGCCTCGCGGTGTCTCTCCGGTGCTCCCGTACCTGCGGAAGTCTCGCACCCGCCACTGACATTCGCGGGCGCCCCCCGGAGCCCCCCGCGATCCGCCCTGGTCAGGCGGGTGCGGACGCGGTCGGCGAGGCGCAGGGCGGGACGGGCCAGGAGGAAGCCGACGCCCATGACGGCGGCACCGGCGACGGCGTCGAGGAAGTAGTGGTTGGCGGTGCCCATCACCACGAGGGTGATGGCCAGCGGGTAGGCGACACCGGCGGCCTTCGCCCAGGCCGTCCGGCCGTGGCGCCACAGCACGACGCCGCACCACAGGGCCCAGCCGACGTGCAGACTCGGCATGGCGGCGTACTGGTTGGTCATTCCGCCGAGGCCGCGGGGGGCACTGGCGTCACCGCCCCACCAGCCGTACGAGGCGTACTGGGCCATGGTGTCGACGAAGCCCTCGGAGGGGTCGAGCAGCCGCGGCGGGCAGGTGGGCAGCAGGGTGAACCCCACGAGGCCGATGAGGGTGGAGATCATCAGCCAGCTGCGCAGGAAGCTGTAGTCGGCGGGGCGCCGCTTGAAGGCCCAGACCAGGAGCGCCGGGGTCAGCAGGTAGTGCAGGGACGCGTAGGCGAAGTCGGCGGGTATGCCGATGGCCGAGTGGTCCGTGAACAGCCGGTTCAGCGGGTGTTCGAAATTTATTCGGAACGTTTTTTCAAGGTCGAGAATCGACAGGCCGTGCTCGACGGCAGGCTGTTCGTTGCCGCGGACCAGCAGTCGGCCTGCCGAGTACACCGCGTACACCACGGCTATCAGGGGCAGCTCGGTCCACCAGCGCGGCCGCTTCCCGAGTGGTGCGGTGCGGTACATCCGGACGCTCTCCATTTGTTCAGGCGGCCAACAAGCGCGCATGCAACCGTACGGCGTACGCCGGGGTGTTCGCACATCGCCCCGAGGCTTGCCGGAAACGCCGAGTTCGCCCCCCGTTCGACGGTGAGGGGCGGGCTGGAGGCACACGGGAGACATGGCGCGAGGAGGGAGACGCCTGAATTGCCTGCGGGGTTGCCTGAGACGGGTGTGAGCGATGATGGGAGCGGCGCAGATCGTTTCTGTTGGCATCTGCCAACTTCTGTCGTGATCTGTAGCCAATATCACCGTAATCGTATGAAGGGGCCCTCCCCATGGCACCGCGCATCCTGCTGGCCCGACACGGACAGACCGAGTGGTCGCGCTCCGGCAAGCACACCGGCCGCACGGACATCCCGCTCCTGGACGAGGGGCGCCGTGGCGCCGAGCTGCTGGGCGAGCGGCTGCACCGCGCCCCCTGGGACGGCCTGCCGGACACCGAGATCCGCACGAGCCCCCTCGTCCGGGCCGCGGAGACCTGCGCGCTGGCCGGCTTCGGCGACCGGGCGACCACGTGGGACGCGCTGATGGAGTGGGACTACGGCGCGTACGAGGGGATGACACCCGCCGAGATCAAGGCGCAGCGCCCCGGCTGGCTGATCTGGCGCGACGGCGTCCCCGAGGGCGAGACGAAGGCGCAGCTCGCGGCCCGCGCCGACGAGGTCGTCGAGTGGGCCCGCTCGGCCGACCGCGATGTGCTGGTCTTCGCCCACGGCCACATCCTGCGCACGATCGGCGCCCGCTGGCTGGGCCTGGACATCTCCTTCGCGGCCCGCATCCGCCTCGACCCCACGTCCCTGTCGATCCTGGGCTGGGCGTACGACGCCCCGGCGATCGAACGCTGGAACGACACGGGTCACTTGGCGTGACGCCGGGGCCGGTCGCCCTGGGCCCGTCCGGCGGGTCTTCGACTGCGGCCGTCGTGGCCGCCTGCGGGGGCGGGCGCCCTGCGGGCGCGTCCTCAAGCGCCGGACGGGCTGGTTTCGGCTGAGCTCAGCCGAAACCAGCCCAGGCCTACACCCCCTGCGCGGTCAGGGCGTGCCGGTCCAGGAACGCCGCGACCGCCCGGTCGCCCCGGCCCCACCGCCGCCCGCGCAGCAGCCGCGCCGTCGCGTCCAGCATCGTGCGGACCCGGGTGGACTGGACCTCGGCCAGCAGGTCCAGGGCCCGTTCACCCGTGGCCGCCGCCTCGTCCGGCGCGCCGCCGCGCGCCAGGTCGCCGGCCAGCTGGGCGGTGAACAGGGCGATGTTGCGCGCGAAGTGCGCGTTCTGGAGGTCCACCGCGCGCCGCGCGTGCTCCGCGGCGCGCGTCCAGTCGCCCAGCGCCGACCAGCACTGCGCCTCCAGCCCCTCCAGCTCCGCCTCGCCGAAGAACGTCATCCACTCCGGGTCGGCGTCGGCGGCCCCCCGCTCGAACAGGGTCCGGGCGTGCAGCAGCGCGGCCTCGCACGCCGCCCGGTCGCCGAGCCCCGCCCAGCCGCCGGCCTCCCGGAGCGTCAGCAGCGCCATCAGCCGGGACGACGGCAGCTGCCGCCCGGCCCGCTGCGCCGCCTGCGCGGCCCGTACGGCTTCCCGGGGACGGCCCGCGTCGCGCGCGAGGAAGGCGGTGTTGCAGAAGGCGTGCGCTTCCAGGGCCGCGTCCCCGGCGACCCGCGCCGTGGCGAGGGCCTCCGCGTAGTGCGAGCGGGCGTCCGCGAAGCGGCCGGAGTCGTGCGCGAGCCAGCCCACGGAGATCGCGAGCTCGCCCGCGCCCGCGTGCAGCCGGTCCGCGACCGACTGCCGCCGGGTGTCCGCGTCGAGCAGCTCGTAGGCCACTCGCAGCGGCCCCGCTGCGCGCCGGTAGATGCCGTCCGCGCCGTGGCGGTCGTCCAGCAGCCGGATGCGGCGGACGGCCTGCTCGACGGCGGACGCCTCGGCCTCGCCCGCCCGGCGCGGGGCGCGGGGGGCCGCGGTGGCGACACCGGCCGAGGCGGCGAGGCCGAGGGAGGCACCGAGCGAGGCGGCTGTGGCTATGGCGGCCGTGCCGCCGGTCATGAACGCGCGACGCAACACGTCGCTCTCCTTGAGGCTGTCGAGGGATCTGCCGGATTCCGTCGGCGGCTCACCGGTGGTCCGGCGCGCCCCCCGTCCGCGTACCACGTCTCGCGGGGCGAAACCCATGTCGGCCGGTTCGCAGCCGGGGAACATATGGCGGAACACTCGCTCGTACGCGTAATTGGGGCAGCGGATCTGCCCGGACTCGACGCGCCCGATGTAGCGGGCGTCGCACGAGACCTGTTCGCCGATCTCCCGCGCCGCGCGCCGCACGGCGGCGGCGAACTCGCCGGGCGACCGCGCCCCCCGCAGCTTCCGGAAGGCCGTGTTCGGGGGGCTGGGCGGAGAAGAGGCGGAAGAGGGTGAAGAGGATGAAGGGGGCGACGGAGATGTCGGGGACGACGGGGACACCTGGGACGACGCCATAGGCCGGACCCTCCCTGGCGAGTGCCGCCCCGCGTGGTGCGCGCGGGGCGGGCGGCGCTGTGCTGCCGTATCGGCGGAGAAGACCGTACCGGTTACGGGGGGCCCAGTACGCCCTGTTTGGCTACAAACCGGATATCTCATCCGTGATCTGCCATGAACTGCCATCCTTTGTGACGGCATGGCACCGTAGCCGTTGACGCGTCCGGGCGTTAACCATCTTGAGCCCGCTCGACGCGGAGCGGCACGGCGGAGGAGGGGTTTCCCTTGGTGGAGGCCGGAGTGGACATCAGCAGCTCACGGACGACGGCCCTGCACCCGCCGCTCCAGGACCGCAGCCCGTCCCCGTCGCCGTGCCTGACCGCGTCGGTCGACGCCGGGGCGTGCGATCTGGTCACCGTTCCCGCCCGGCAGGGCCTGGAGGCGGTCGACATCCTGCGGCTGCGCGACGGCGTCGGGCCCGTGCTGCACGACGGCGCGTGCGACACCCTCGGCTTCCTGGTCCCGCCCGGCACCGCGGACGCCTGGGACGTTCCCGGCAGCGCCTGCACCCAGACGTACGGCCGGGGCGTCCGCACCCCGGCCGAGCCCCCGGTCACCGGTACCGGCTGGCTGGTCGCCCCGGATGCCGCGTTCTCCGCGGCCACCGACCCGGCGGTGCTGCGCGCCGCGCTCGGCGAGGCCGCCCGCACGATCGAGGCCGTCGACCGTTGCCGTTAGCCTGCCGGCTGTTTGGGGGTGCACCACCGCTGCGCGGCGGTGTCCTCAATCTCCCCCAGCTACCGCTGGGAGGTGCCCCCAGACGGGCTTATTCGGCTGAGCTCAGCCGAATAAGCCCGTCCGGCGATTGAGGACGCGCCCG
>NZ_JBEYZW010000090.1:0-27630 GCF_040646215.1 Streptomyces sp. NPDC046215
GGCTGAAATCAGCCCGTCCGGCGTTTGAGGACAAAGCGCAGCAGCCCGTCCGGCGCTTGAGGACACCGCCGCGCAGCGGTGGTGCACGCACCCCAGCCCTAGTGGAAGGAGTGCTCCTCCGCCGGGTAGGCCCCGCCCACCACGTCCTCCGCGAACGCCTTCGCCGCGCCGCCGAGCACCTCGCGCAACTGCGCGTACTGCTTGACGAAGCGCGGCAGCCGGCCGCTCGTCATGCCGGCCATGTCGGTCCACACCAGCACCTGCGCGTCGCACTCCGCGCCCGCGCCGATGCCGACCGTCGGAATGTGCAGGGTGCGGGTGACCTCGGCCGCCAGCTCGGCCGGCACCAGCTCCAGGACGACCGCGAAGGCGCCCGCGTCCTGGACCGCCTTGGCGTCGCGCAGGAGCTGCTGCGCGGCCTCCTCGCCCCGGCCCTGGACCGGGTAGCCGCCGTAGGCGTGCACGGACTGCGGCGTCAGGCCGATGTGCGCCATGACGGGGATGCCGGAGTCGACCAGCAGGGCAATCTGCTCAGCGGAGCGCTCGCCGCCCTCCAGCTTCACCGCGCCGACGCCCGCCTCCTTCACCAGCCGGGTGGCGCTGCGCAGGGCCTGCACCGGCCCCTCCTGGTAGGAGCCGAAGGGCAGGTCGCCGACGATGAGGGCGCGCTTGGTGCCCCGGACGACGGCGGCCGAGAGGAAGGTGATCTCGTCCATGGTGACGGGGACCGTGGACTCGTAGCCGAGGTGGCAGTTGCCCATGGAGTCGCCGACGAGCATGACGGGGATGCCGGACTCGTCGAAGACGGACGCCGTCATCGCGTCGTAGGCGGTGAGCATGGGCCATTTCTCGCCGCGGGCCTTGGCGGCGGCGATGTCGCGCACGGTGATGCGCCGCGAGCCGGCGCCTCCGTACAGCGCCTTGCTCGCGGCAGGGCTGCTGTCGGGCTTGTTCGGGGCATGCGTCATGGCGGTGGCTCCTGTGAATCGTCTCGAGGCGCCCTCACGGCGTCCCCGGATCCCCTCCATGCTGACACGCCGGCCCCGGCCGGGCCAGAGCGGCCGGGGGCACCGACTTTTCAATACGAGACGGTGCCGTATCGAAAAGCCTTTAGAGTGAGAGGCATGGCCTCTGCTCCTCCCGGATCCCCTCCCGCTGATATAGGCCCCGTGCCCCGCCGGGTCTCCGAAGCGGTCCACCGCAGGCGGTGGGCGATCCTCGCCGTGCTGCTGTTCAGCCTGCTGATCGTCGTCCTGGACAACTCGATCCTCAACGTCGCGATGAAGACCATCGCCTCGCCCGCTCCCACCGGGCTGGGCGCGACGCAGAGCGAGCTGGAATGGGCGATCAACTCCTACACGCTCGTCTTCGCGGGAATCCTCTTCACCGCCGGCCTGCTGGGCGACCGGCTGGGCCGTAAGAAGGTCCTGCTCTTCGGCATGGTCGTCTTCGGGGCCGGCTCGGTCCTCTCCGCCTTCTCCGGCTCGCCCGGCGAACTGATCACCTTCCGCGCCGTGATGGGCTTCGGCGGCGCCTTCGTGATGCCCGCGACCCTCGCCATCATCATGAACGTCTTCGAGCGCGAGGAGCAGCCCAAGGCCATCGGCATCTGGGCCGGAGCGGTCGGCATCGCCGTCGCCATCGGCCCGGTCACCGGCGGCGTCCTGCTGGAGCACTTCTGGTGGGGCTCGGTCTTCCTCGTGAACGTCCCCATCGTGATCCTCGCCGTGACCGCGATGGTGATCCTCGTCCCCGACTCCAGGGACCCCGCCCCGGGCCGCCTCGACCCCGTCGGCGTGCTGCTGTCCGTCGTCGGCCTCGTCCTGCTCGTCTACGGCATCATCAAGGGCGGCCAGCTCGCCGACTTCACCGACCCCGAGGTCTGCGGCACCGTCGGCGGCGGTCTGCTGACCCTCGTGCTCTTCGTCCTGTACGAGCGGCGCGCCGCGCACCCCGCCATGGACGTGCGCTACTTCCGCAACCCGGCCTTCTCCGCCGCCGTCTCCTCCATCGCGCTGGTCTTCTTCGCGCTGATGGGCACGACGTTCTTCGTCGTCTTCTACACCCAGAGCGTCCGCGGCTACAGCCCGCTGCAGAGCGGCCTGCTGCTCCTGCCGCTCGCCGCCGCCCAGATGTTCTTCGCGCCGCGCGCCCGCCTCGTCGTCGCCCGGTTCGGCGCCCGGGCCGTGTGCACGGCCGGCATGCTGCTGGTCGCCGCCACCACGGCGGGCTTCCTGCTGCTCGACGCCGACACCCCGATCTGGGTGCTGGAGATCCTCTTCTTCACGCAGGGCACCGCGATGGCCCACATCATGCCGCCCGCCACCGTCTCGATCATGCAGTCGCTGCCGCGCGAGAAGGCGGGGTCCGGCTCCGCCGTGAACAACACCTTCCGGCAGGTCGGCGGGGCCCTCGGCGTCGCTGTGCTCGGCTCGGTCCTCTCCACCACCTACCGCGACGGCATCTCCGGCGAGCTGGCGGCCGTCCCCGGCCTGTCCGACTCCGCGCGGCACGCGGCCGGCGAGTCCATCGAGGCCACCCTGGCCGTCGCCGACCGGCTCGGCCCCGCGGGAAAGGCGCTCGTCGGTCCGGCGAGCGACGCCTTCGTCCACGCCATGCACGTCACCGTGATCGGCGCGACCGCCGTCGCCCTGCTCGGCGCCGCCGTCGTCGCCCTGTTCCTGCCGGGCCGCGAGGCCGCCGCCGCGGCCCCCGGCACCGGCCGCCCGGGCGCCGAGAAGGAACAAGCGGGAGCCGGCGCGTGACCGACCGCGACACGCCGGCGGAGGACCGCCGCCCCGGGCCGGGGGGCCCGCCCGAACGACCCGAACAGCCCGAACGGCGCGGACGCCCGCGCAGCGCCGCCGTCGCCACCACGGTGATCGAAACCGTCCTGCGCCTCCTGGAGGAGGGCGCGAACGCGGGCGACCTCTCCATGGAGCGGATCGCCCGCGAGGCGGGCGTCGGCAAGGCCACCCTCTACCGGCGCTGGGCCGGCAAGGAGGAACTGCTGCTCGACGTCCTGCGCTCCATGGACGACCCCACGGCCCCGCCGCCCGGCGGACCGGTCCGCGACGACCTGGTCTTCCTGCTGGAGCTCCTGCGCCGGCGCGGCCTGGCCAAGCGCTCCTCCGCCGTCCTGCGGACCGTGATCACCCAGGTCCGGGCCCACCCCCGGCTCTGGAAGGAGTACCACGACACCGTCATCCTCGCCCGCCGCGAGGCCGTCCTCGCGGTGCTGCGGCGCGGCACGGCCACCGGCGAGATCCGCGCCGACCTCGACCTCGAACTCCTCGCCGACCTCTTCGTCGCGCCGATGCTCTCCCGGGCCGTGCTCCACGAGTGGAAGGAGCTCCCCGAAGGGCTGGCGGAACAGATCGTCGACGCCGTCCTGGACGGCGTCCGCCCGCCCCCGGCACCCGGGGAAGGGCGGCCCGGGGGCTGACGCGCCCCGAATATGCCCGTTGTGTCACAGCGTGCCCCTACGGCACCGCCCACCGGAACCCGGGCGGGCCGACCGCACGTCATCCAGACCGACGCCCCCACCGGGGCGCCGGAAGAAGCACCCCACCGGTGATCACTTATCGTCGGTGCGCGGGGCCGCAGCGGACGAAGAGCGAAGGACAGCCGATGGCGCAGGCGTACATGCAGGAGACGGGCCGAGACGGGACCGGTCCGGAGCGGGCCGGATCCCGGGCCCGGCGCCTCATGGACCAGTGGCGGGGCCCCGGCGTCTGGCGGCGCGGCATGGTCGTCGCCGCCCTGGCCGCCCTCCTCGGCCTCCTGATGCTGCTCCACACCCACCTGCCCAACCGGGTCGGCAACCTCGGCAGCCTCACCGAGACGTTCCTGCCCTGGCTCGGGCTCGGCGTCCCCGTGCTGCTCGTCCTCGCCGTGCTGCGCCGCTCGGCCACCGCGCTGATCGCGCTGCTGCTGCCCGTGGTCGCCTGGGTGAACCTCTTCGGCGGGCTGCTCGGCGACAAGTCGGCCAAGGGCGGCAACTTCACCGTCGCCACCCACAACGTGAACGCCGACAACCCGAACCCCGCGCGCACCGCCAAGGACGTCGCCGCCTCGGGCGCCGACGTGGTGGCCCTGGAGGAGCTCAAGGCGTCCGCCGTGCCGACGTACGAGCAGGCGCTCGCGAGCACGTACAAGTACCACTCCGTGCAGGGCACCGTCGGTATATGGAGCAAATACCCGCTCCAGCTCACCCAGCCCGTCGACATCCGCATGGGCTGGGTCCGCGCGATGCGCGCCACCGTCCGCACCCCGCAGGGACCGGTCTCCGTCTACGTCGCGCACCTGCCCTCGGTCCGCGTGAAGTTCAACGCGGGCTTCACCGCCAACCAGCGCGACGACAGCGCCGAGGCGCTCGGCGAGGCCATCGCGCGGGACCCCGAGAAGCGGGTCATCCTCCTCGGCGACCTCAACGGCACGATGAACGACCGCTCGCTCGCCCCCATCACCTCGCAGCTGCGCTCGGCGCAGGGCGCCGCGGGCAACGGCTTCGGCTTCAGCTGGCCCGCGAGCTTCCCCATGGCCCGGATCGACCAGATCATGGTGCGCGGCATGAGCCCGATCTCCGCCTGGACCCTGCCGGACACCGGCAGCGACCACCTGCCCGTCGCGGCGCGGATGAAGATCTGACCCGCCCGTCCGCATCGATCTTCGCGGAAGGGAACATCTGACGGGCGCGGCTTTGTTTCGCGGGAGTACTTAAGGAACCCTGTAAGGAACCCCCTCCCCGAAAGGCCCTCTCCCATGCCCCTGGCGCTGCTCGCGCTCGCGATCTCCGCCTTCGGGATCGGCACCACCGAGTTCGTGATGATGGGCCTGCTGCCCAACGTCGCCGACGACCTGGGCACCTCGGTGCCCACCGCCGGCTACCTCGTCTCCGCCTACGCCCTCGGGGTCGTCATCGGCGCCCCGCTGCTCACCACCCTGGGCTCCCGCGTCCCCCGCAAGCGCATGATGGTGCTGCTCATGGGCCTCTTCACCCTCGGGAACCTCGCCTCCGCCCTGGCCCCCTCCTTCGGGCTGCTCACCGCAGGCCGGGTGCTGGCGGGGCTGCCGCACGGCGCGTTCTTCGGCGTCGGATCGGTGGTCGCCGCCCGGCTGGTGAGCCGGGGACGGCAGGCCCGGGCCGTCGCGACGATGTTCCTCGGCCTCACGGTCGCCAACATCGTCGGCGTCCCCGCCGCCACCCTGCTCGGCCAGCACCTCGGCTGGCGCGCCACCTTCCTGGTGGTCGCGGGCATCGGGCTGGTGGCGATGGCCGCCCTGGCCCTCCTCGTCCCCGACCTGCCGGACGAACGGCGGCACGGCCTCGCCCAGGAGGTGCGGGCCCTCGGCGACCGGCAGGTGCTGCTCGGCCTGCTCACCACCGTCTTCGGGTTCGCCGGGGTCTTCGCCGTCTACAGTTATCTCGCGTCGATGATGACGGAGGTCACGGGCTTCTCCCAGACCTCCGTGACGGTCGTCCTCGCCCTCTTCGGCACCGGCATGACGATCGGCGCGTTCGCCGCCGGACCGCTGACCGACCGGGCGCTGCGCCCCACCCTTTACGGGTCGCTGGCGGCGCTCGCCGCCGTCCTGGTCCTCTTCGACTTCACCGTGCACGTGAAGTGGGCGGCCCTGGTCTCCGTCGTCGTCCTCGGGGCGGTCGGCTTCATGACCACGACACCGCTGCAGATGCTGGTGATGAACAAGGCCCGGCACGCCCCGACCCTGGCCGCGGCCTCCAACCAGTCGGCCTTCAACCTGGCCAACGCGGGCGGCGCGTGGCTGGGCGGCGCCGCCATCGCCGCGGGCTGGGGCTGGACGTCCCCGACGCTGGTCGGCGCGGCCCTGGCTGCAGTGGGCCTGGCGACGGCGGTGACGGCGGGCCTGCTGGACCGCGACCGGCCGGGCGGCTCCCGCGTTGTCGCCTCGGGCGCGCGGGCCCCGGAGAGCGAGCGCGTCGGCTGACGCGGGGCGGCGGCGCCCGCGCGACACTGGAGGCATGTGCCGCAGTATCAAGACCCTCAGGCCGCCCATGACCCCGCACGTGGAAGACGAGGACATCAGAGCGGCAGCCGTGCAGTACGTCCGGAAGGTCTCCGGCTTCCACCACCCGGCCGCGCACAACGAGGCCGTCTTCGACCAGGCGGTGTCCGCTGTCGCGGAGGCGACGAGGCGGTTGCTGGACGGGTTGGAGGTACGGGGGCCCTCCGGGCCGGAGTGAGGGGAGGCGCCGGGGGCGCCGACCGGCCGGCACCACCGCTGCGCGGCGGTGTCCTCAAACTCCCCCAGCTACCGCTGGGAGGTGCCCCCAGACGGGCTGATAGCGGCTGGGCTCAGCCAAAACCAGCCCGTCCGGCGTTTGAGGACGCGCCCGCAGGGCGCTCGCCGCCGCAGGCGGCCACGACGGCCCGCAGCCGAAGAGCCCGCTCGCCGCCGCAGGCAGTGGCGCCCGCCGCCGCAGGCGGCTAGGACGGCCTCTTAGCCGAAGAGCCGACAGCCCCTAAGCCGTCTCCCGCCACCGGCTGGTAACCGGCAAGCGGCGGTCCTTGCCGAAGCCCTTCGCCGAGATCTTCGTGCCCGGCGGGTACTGGCGGCGCTTGTACTCCGCCGTGTCCACCATCCGCAGGATGCGGGTGACCAGCTCCGCGTCGAAGCCCGCCGCGACGATCTCTGCGAGGCCCTTGTCGCGGTCGACGTACAGCTCCAGGATCCGGTCCAGCACGTCGTAGTCCGGCAGCGAGTCCGTGTCCACCTGGCCCGGGCGCAGCTCGGCGCTCGGGGGCTTGGTGATGGAGTTCTCCGGGATCGGCGGGGTCTCGCCGCGCTCGGCGGCCGCGTCGTTGCGCCACCGGGCGAGGCGGAAGATCAGCGTCTTGTAGACGTCCTTGATCGGCCCGTACGCGCCGACCGAGTCGCCGTAGAGCGTCGAATAACCGCATGCCAGCTCGGACTTGTTGCCCGGCGCGAGCACGATGTGGCCCTCCTGGTTGGAGACGGCCATCAGCATCGTGCCGCGCAGCCGCGACTGGAGGTTCTCCTCGGCGAGGCCGGTCAGGCCCAGCGAGCCCATGTACGCGTCGAACATCGGCGCGATGGGGACGGTACGCAAGTGCAGGCCGGTGCGCCGGGCGAGCTCCTCGGCGTCCCCGAGGGAGTGGTCGGAGGAGTAGCGCGAGGGCATGGCCACGCCGTACACGTTCTCCGCGCCGATCGCGTCGCACGCGAGCGCGGCGACGAGCGCGGAGTCGATGCCGCCGGACAGGCCGATCAGCACGCTGCGGAAATTGTTCTTCACGACGTACGCCCGCAGGCCCGTGACCAGGGCCTTGTAGACCTCTTCGTCGTCGCCGAGGTGGGTCGTCGCCCCGGTCGCCGGCTCCGGCGCGTACGCGGGCAGCGGGTCCGCGGACAGCGTGACGTGGTCGACGCGCAGCCCGTCGTCGACGATGCCCGAGGGCGCCTCGGCGGCGGCCGCCGGCAGGTCGAGGTCGATGAGCACGCAGGTCTCCTCGAACTGCGGGGCGCGCGCGAGGACCGTGCCGTCGCGGTCGACGACGATCGTGTCGCCGTCGAAGACCAGCTCGTCCTGACCGCCCGTCATCGCCACGTAGGCGGTGGTGCAGCCGGCCTCCTGCGCGCGCTTGCGCACGAGCTCCAGGCGGGTGTCGTCCTTCTCGCGCTCGTAGGGGGAGGCGTTGACGGAGACGAGCAGCCCGGCCCCGGCGGTGCGGGCGGCGGGCACCCGGCCGCCCTCCTGCCACAGGTCCTCGCAGATGGCGAGCGCGACGTCGACGCCGTGCACCCGGACCACCGGCAGGGTGTCGCCGGGCACGAAGTACCGGAACTCGTCGAAGACGCCGTAGTTGGGCAGGTGGTGCTTGGCGAAGGACAGGGCGACCCCGCCCCGGTGCAGCACGGCGGCGGCGTTGCGCGGGGCGCCGGCGGGCTGGCCGTAGCGGGCGCTGCCCTCCTCGCTGCGGTCGAGGTAGCCGACGACGACCGGCAGCTCGCCCAGCCCCTCCTCCGCGAGCCGGACCGCGAGGGCGCGCAGCGCCGCCCGGCTGGCCTCGACGAAGGAGGACCGCAGCGCGAGGTCCTCGACGGGATAGCCGGTCAGCGCCATCTCGGGGAACACCACCAGGTGGGCGCCCTGTCCGGCGGCCTGCCGGGTCCGGTGGAGGACCGTCTCGGCGTTCCCGGCGAGGTCGCCGACGCAGGAGTCGATCTGGTTCAGAGCGAGGCGAAGTTGAGGCACGTCCGCCAGTGTAATCGTCTCTCTGACGCGATCTGGGTGAGCGCGGCCACAGTGTTGGCGACGCCGTGTGATCTTGTGACAAGCTTCGCGGGCTGCCCGTGGCGAATGTCACGGGCAGCTTCCCGCTGCCCAGGAACTTTTTCGAGGAGTGCCCGTTGACCACGCCTTACCCGAACTCGCCCTACCCCCCGGCCGGGTACGGTCACGGCGCCGCGTACCCGAACCCCCAGGGCGGCTACCCGGGCGGCGGCTACCCGCCCCAGGGCCCCGCGGCCTTCGGTCTGGCGATGAAGCGCCGCAACCCCGTGGGCGCCTGGCTGGGTCTGCCGATCATCACCTTCGGCATCTACAGCCTGGTCTGGTACTACAAGATCAACAAGGAGATGGCGCAGTTCGACAGCCGTCGCCAGATCAACCCCGGCACCGCCCTGCTGGCGATCACGCTCGGCATGTTCCTGATCGTCCCGCCGTTCGTCTCGCTGTACAAGACCGGCTCCCGCATCGCCGACGCCCAGCGCGCCGCGGGCCTGAACCCCTCGTGCAGCGGTGGCCTCGGCCTGCTCCTGGGCTTCTTCGGGTTCGGCACGCTGTACTACCAGATCGAGCTGAACAAGGTCGCCGACCGCTACCAGCAGGCCCCGCCCGGCACCCAGGTGCAGCTGGCCGTCTGAGGCGCGTGACGTACGGAAGGGCCCGCGCCGCACCGGCGCGGGCCCTTCAGCATGTCCGGCCCGGCCGCTACCGCTCGTAGCCCAGAACCGTCATCATCCCGGACTCCGAGTGGTAGACGTTGTGGCAGTGGAGCATCCACAGGCCGGGGTTGTCGGCGTCGAAGTCGACCTCCAGGCGCCGGCCCGGCAGGACGATCGCGGTGTCCTTGCGCGGCCCGCCGCCCGGCAGGGCGAAGGTGTGGCCGTGCAGGTGCATCGGGTGCCACATCGTCGTGTCGTTGACGAAGACGAGCCGCACGCGCTCGCCCGCCGCCACCGGGTACCGCTGCCCGGGCGTGTACTTCTTCTTGTTGATCGCCCAGTCGTACGCCGCCATCGAGCCCGTCAGCCGGAGTTCGAGCGTGCGGTCCGGGCGGCGGTCCGCGAGCCGGACGCCCCCGGCGGCCTTCAGGCGGTCCGCGGTCAGCAGGGAGCCGTCCAGCTCGCCGGGGCGCGCGGAAGCGTCCGGCGCCTCGCCCCCGCCCGTGCGCAGCAGGGCGAGCGCGGACGCCTTCTTGCCCTCCGCGAGCGCCGTCAGCGGGAAGACGCCGTCCTTCGCCTCCACCAGCACGTCGTACCGCTCGCCCATGCCCAGCAGCAGCGCGTCCGCCTGCGCGTGCTCGACGGGGAAGCCGTCCGTGTGCGTCACCGTCATCCGGTGACCGCCGAGCGCGACCCGGAACGCGGTGTCGCCCCCGGCGTTGACGAAGCGGATACGGATCCGGTCACCGGGCCGGGCCGTGAAGGTCTCGGGGTCCTGCGCCGTGCGCCCGTTGACCAGGTAGTGGGGGTAGGCGACGTCGCCCGCGTCCCCGCCGAGCAGGGGGCTGGTCGCGCCCATCATCATCCGGGAGGGGCCCGGGCCGGGGGAAGCGCTCGCCGCGGGGGCCGCCGATCCGGCCGCCAGGGACATCTTCGCCATGTCGTGCCCCCCGGCGCCGTGGCCTGCTCCGTGGCCACCGCCGTGGTCCATGCCGCCCATGCCCCGGCTCAGCTCCGCGAGGACCGCGTCGGGCGTGCTGCCGTCGACGCCGTCCACCCAGTCGTCCAGGACGACGACCCACTCCTTGTCGTAGGACAGCGGCTCCCGGGGGTCCTCCACGATCAGCGGCGCGTACAGGCCCCGGTCCTGCTGGACGCCCGAGTGCGGGTGGACCCAGTACGTGCCCGGGTGCGCCACCGTGAAGCGGTAGTCGTGGGCCGCGCCCGGCCTGACCGCCGGCTGGGTGACGCCGGGCACCCCGTCCATGTCGTTGCGCAGCGCCAGCCCGTGCCAGTGCAGGGACGTGGCCTCAGGTAGGTGGTTGGCGAGGGTGAGCGCGAGCGTGTCGCCCGCGGTGACGCGGAGCTCCCGGCCGGGCAGCCGGTCTCCGTACGCCCAGGTGTCGACCGTCCGGCCGCCCAGGTCGAGCCGGGCCCGGGCGGCCGTCAGCCGCAGCTGCCGTACGGGCCCGCTCCCGCGCTTCGCCTCGGCGGCCGCGACCTCCGGGCCGCCGGGGGAGACGTACCCGGCGGGCTTCGCCGCCTTGCCGCCGGTCCCTTCGGAGCAGGCGGTGAGCAGGCCGCTTCCGGCGACGGCGAGTCCCGCGCCGAGGACGGCGCGTCGGGTGGTGGTACGCATGGGAAAGTGCACCTCGTGTGGTGTCGGTGTCGGTGAAGGGCAGCGCGAAGCGCCGCTCCTACACGCGCAGCACCGACAGCCGGGCGAGGGCCTTGTGCCGTGGCGGTGGCGGGTTGGGCCACAGGGCCCGCAGGAACCGGGCCCCCGGCGACGGCCCGGCGGCGCCCGCCGGAAGGGTGCGGGCGGCCAGGGCCAGGAGCAGGGCCAGGGTGAAGCCGGCGCCGAGCACGGCGACGCAGACGGCCATGGGGTCCATGCCGCCGTGACCGGGGGAGAGGGCCCGGGGGCCGCCGTCGTCCGGGACCGCGGCGGAGGGGACACCTGAGGAGGGGACACCGGCGGAGGGGGCGCCTGCGGCGGCCGGAGCCGCGTGGTGCGTCGTCGCGCCCGGCGCCGGGGCGTGCTCGCTGGGGTGCCCGAGCGTGTGCATGGTGACGATGCCCAGCAGGAGCGCGGCGAACAGCAGCAGCCGGCCGCACCACGCGGTGGCCTCCCGCCGTCCGTCCACGCGCCGCTCCCGCTCTGTCCCTCTGCCGTCCCTTGGGCCGCACCCTACCCCCACGGGGTATCCGGCCCCGCGGGGCCCCGAAGAAATGGGAACATGGGGGCGAAAACGATTGACGCTCGGCTTGAAGGACGCTCCCCCTCCCATGACCATCACGGAACAGGTGAGGGACGACCGTCCCCTCGCCGCGGGCGCCCCCGCCCCGCAGGCCACGCGGCCCCAGCTCATCTCCTGGGTCGCCCTCGCGATGATGACGACCGCCTCCGTCGCCAACCTGCGCCCCTCCCCGTCCATGGCGCTCTACGGCCTGGCCGCCGTCTTCCTCTACCTCGTCCCCGCCGTCGTCTTCCTGCTGCCGACCGCCCTCGTCTCCGCCGAACTGGCCTCCGGCTGGACCGGCGGCGTCTACCGCTGGGTCAGCGAGGGCCTGTCCAAGCCGCTGGGCTTCCTCGCGGTCTGGTGCCAGTTCGCGATGACCATCGCCTACTACCCCAGCCTGCTGGCCTACGTCGCGAGCACCTTCGCCTACGTCATCGACCCCCGGCTCGCCGACAACGGCCTCTACATCGCCCTCGTCATCGTCGTCGTCTACTGGGCGGGCGTGCTGATCTCCACCCGCGGCACCAAGGCCGTCGCCGGGCTCGCGGGCGCGGGCCTGGTGATCGGCACCCTGATCCCCGGCGCTGTCCTCGTCGTCCTCGGCCTGGTCTTCCTCGGCCAGGGCAACCCCTCCGCCGCCCCCATGGACAGCGGCCACCTCCTGCCGCCCTGGACCGGGCTCGCCAGCCTCGTCCTGATCGTCAACAACTTCCTGTCCTACGCGGGCATGGAGATGAACGGCGTGCACGTCTCCTCGCTGCGCGACCCGAAGAAGCAGTTCCCGCGCTCGGTCTTCGCCGCCACCGGCCTCGTCCTGCTGATCTTCATCCTCCCCGCCCTGGCCATCAGCTGGGTCATGCCGGGCGAGGACCTGAGCCTGACCGCCGGCGTCATGCAGGCGTTCCAGGGCTTCTTCGACCACTTCGGGGTCGGCTGGCTGACCAAGGTGGTCGGCGTCCTGCTCGTCGTGGCCGCGCTCGGCGGGATGCTCGCCTGGCTGGCCGGACCCTCCAAGGGCCTGCTGATGGTCGCCCGGCAGGAGGGCTACCTGCCGCCCGTCCTCCAGAAGCTCAACAAGCACGGCGTGCAGCGCAACATCATGGTTGCCCAGGGCGCCCTCACCACGCTCATCGCCCTGCTCTACGCCTTCCTCCCCGACGTCTCCAGCGCCTACTGGATCTTCTCCGTCATCACCACGCAGATCTACCTCGTCGTCTACCTGCTGATGTTCGCCTCCGTCGTCCGGCTGCGCACCACCCAGGCCGACCGGCCGCGCGGCTTCCGCGTCCCGGCCGTGCGCCTCGTCGCCGGCGTCGGCTTCGCGTCCTCGCTCGCGGCCATGTGCATCGGCTTCGTCCCGCCGGACCAGTTCGGCGGCGGGCCCGTGTGGCGCTACGTCCTCATCGTCGGCGGCGGCCTGCTCGTCCTCGGATTCCTCGCCCCCCTCGCCTTCCTGAAGTTCCGCAAGCCGCACTGGGTGGCGCCGGAGCACCGGACGGCTCCGCCGCGGCCTTAGCGCCTCCGGCCGGCGGGGCCCGGCCGGACCGGGCCCGCCGGGAGAGCCGGGGAAACGCGCCCGCCGCCGCGGGCGGCACAGATGACCGTGGCCGAAGGGCCGCCGGGACACGGCCCGGCCCGCCGGGGCCGTGGCACCGGCGGGCCCCGCGCGCCGGTACGGTCATCCTCGTCGCGGAACGTCGCGCACGAGCACCCAGGGGGAACGCCATGGACGAGACCGACAGCATCAGCCGCGTCAGCGGCACCGGCACCGCCGCGCCCCCACCGGGGCGCATGCTCCGCGTCGGCGGGGTGCCGCTGCACGTCGTCCGCGAGGGCGCCGGGCCCGTCTGCGTGCTGAGCGCCGGGCTCGGCATGGGCTGGTTCGACTGGGAGCCCGTCGTCCCGCTGCTCACCCCCCACCGCACGGTCGTGCGCTTCGACCGCCCCGGGCTCGGCTTCAGCGCCCCGCCCCTCGAACCGCCCACCGCCGCCGGGGAGGCCGCCCGCATAGCGGGCGTCCTCGACGCCCTGGGCCTGACGGAGCCGGCCACGGTCGTGGGCCACTCCCTCGCCGGCTTCCACGCCGAGGCGTTCGCCCGGCTGCACCCGGAGCGCACGGCCGGCGTCGTGCTCGTCGACAGCAGCGTGGAGGAGACGCCGCGCCCCGGCCCCGCCCGGGACCTGCGCACCTCCGCCGCCCACGCGCGCGGCCTGGTCCTCGCCGCCTCGGGGCTGCCCCGCGCGCTCGGGCCCGCCCTGCGCCGGCTCACGGTGCGGGCCTCCTCGGTCAGCCGCCAGGACCCCGCCCCCGCCGACCTGGTGCGCCGCACCTACGGCACCGGCCGGGTGCTGCGCGCCCTCCTCATGGAGAACGCCCGCTACCGCGACGTCGCCGCCGAACTGCTCGACCTGCGCGAGGCGCACCCCCTGCCGCCCGTTCCGGTGACGGTCCTCGCGGCGTCGCCGGGCACCGGATCGTGGCTGGAACGGCGGTGGCTGGAGCGCCAGCGCGCCCTGGCCCAGCGCCTCGACGGCCGGTTCGAAGCGGTCGCCCCGGCCGGGCACCTTCTGATGTACGACCGCCCCCAGGCCATCGCCGCAGCCGTGCTGGCCACCTGGCCGGTCCGGGTCTGAGCACCGCGAAGCGGCGGCGGGAAGCGGCGGCGGGCGCGACCGGAAGCGACGGCGCGAGGGGCGCCACGAACGGCGCCGCGAGCGGAAAAGATCCCTCCCCGCCCCCTCCCGGGCCGCCCCGGCCGTTACACGGACCCCGGTCGGCAGGCAATATGGGGAGGGAGCCGTACACCCACCCGACGCGAGGCGTTCGGACGCGCGTACGCAATGCGCGCGAAATCGTGTGGTGGGATGCTCATGTGCCCCCAATGTGCCCCGCTGCTGGGGAGCGGACGGCCTGACCAGCGAGGATAGGTAGTTATGGATAAGCAGCAGGAGTTCGTGCTCCGCACGCTCGAAGAGCGCGACATCCGTTTCGTGCGGCTCTGGTTCACCGACGTGCTCGGCTACCTGAAGTCCGTGGCCGTCGCCCCCGCCGAGCTGGAGCAGGCCTTCGACGAGGGCATCGGCTTCGACGGCTCGGCGATCGAGGGCTTCGCCCGCGTCTACGAGTCCGACATGATCGCCAAGCCGGACCCGGGCACCTTCCAGATCCTGCCCTGGCGCGCCGAGGCCCCCGGCACCGCCCGGATGTTCTGCGACATCCTCATGCCGGACGGCTCCCCCTCTTACGCCGACCCCCGCTACGTCCTCAAGCGCATCCTCGCCAAGACCTCCGACCTCGGGTTCACCTTCTACACCCACCCCGAGATCGAGTTCTTCCTGCTCAAGGACAAGCCGGTCGACGGCACCCGCCCGGTGCCCGCCGACTCCTCCGGCTATTTCGACCACACCCCGCAGAACGTCGGCATGGACTTCCGCCGACAGGCCATCACCATGCTGGAGTCCATGGGCATCTCGGTGGAGTTCAGCCACCACGAGGGCGCCCCTGGCCAGCAGGAGATCGACCTGCGCTACGCCGACGCGCTGTCGACCGCCGACAACATCATGACCTTCCGGCTGGTGATGAAGCAGGTCGCGCTGGAGCAGGGCGTGCAGGCCACGTTCATGCCCAAGCCGTTCTCCGAGTTCCCCGGCTCCGGCATGCACACCCACCTCTCCCTCTTCGAGGGCGACCGCAACGCCTTCTACGAGTCCGGCGCGGAGTACCAGCTCTCCAAGGTCGGCCGGTCCTTCATCGCGGGCCTGCTCAAGCACGCCGCCGAGATCTCGGCCGTGACCAACCAGTGGGTCAACTCCTACAAGCGCATCTGGGGCGGCTCGGCCCGCAGCGCGGGCGCGGGCGGCGAGGCCCCCTCGTACATCTGCTGGGGCCACAACAACCGCTCCGCGCTGATCCGCGTGCCGATGTACAAGCCCGGCAAGACCGGCTCCGCCCGCGTCGAGGTCCGCTCCATCGACTCCGGCGCCAACCCCTACCTCACCTACGCCGTCCTGCTGGCCGCCGGCCTGAAGGGCATCGAGGAGGGCTACGAGCTCCCGGCCGGCGCCGACGACGACGTCTGGGCGCTCTCGGACGCCGAGCGCCGCGCGATGGGCATCGAGCCGCTGCCGCAGAACCTGGGCGAGGCCATCGAACTGATGGAGCGCAGCGAGCTGGTCGCCGAGACCCTCGGCGAGCACGTCTTCGACTTCTTCCTGCGCAACAAGAAGCAGGAGTGGGAGGAGTACCGCTCCGAGGTCACCGCCTTCGAGCTGCGCAAGATGCTGCCGGTGCTCTAGCCTTTCGGCGGATCTTCGGGCGCCGGCCGGGGGCCGGCGCCCACGGGCCCGGACCCCGGCCGGGCCCCGCGGACGGCGGACAAGCGGACGAGAGGGTTCCGATGACAGTGCCGCAGGGGCGCCGCAGCAGCTCGTACACCCGGCTGCTGCGCTACGGCTTCACCGACACCGCCGCCGCCGAGCGGCTGCTGGAGACACCCGAGCTCGCGCCCGTCCGGTCCGACCCCCTCCTCCTCGACGCCCTCGGCGCCACCGCCGACCCCGACCTGGCCCTGCTCGGCCTCGTCCGGCTCACCGAGCGTCTCGACGGCGCCGAGCGGCGGACCTTCCTGGACACCCTGGTCACCGCCAAGCCCCTGCGCGACCGGCTGCTCGGGGTCCTCGGCGCCTCCGAGGCCCTCGGCGACCACCTCGCCCGCCACCCCGGCGACTGGCACGCCCTCGTCACCTACGAGGCGGCCGATCTCCACCCCTCCACACCGGAGTTCGAGAAGGCCCTCGCCGACGGGGTGCGCGGGGAGCGCGGCGCCGGCCTGGCGCCCGCCGACGCGCTGCGCGCCGCCTACCGCCGCGCCCTGCTGACCATCGCCGCCCGGGACGTGTGCGGCACCACCGACGTCGCCCACACCGCCTCCGAGCTCGCCGACCTGGCCACCGCCACCCTGCGGGCCGCCCTGGAGATCGCCGCCCAGGAGCAGCCGGCGGACGCCGCGGCCTGCCGGCTCGCCGTCGTCGCCATGGGCAAGTGCGGCGGCCGCGAGCTCAATTACGTCTCGGACGTCGACGTCGTCTTCGTGGCCGAGAGCCGCGGCACCACCCCCGAGGGCACCGCCGTCCAGGCCGCCACACGGCTGGCGTCACGGATGATGCGTGTCTGCTCCGACGTCACCCCCGAGGGCACCATCTGGCCCGTCGACGCCAACCTCCGCCCCGAGGGGCGCAACGGCCCCCTGGTGCGGACCCTCTCCAGCCACCTCGCCTACTACCAGCGCTGGGCCAAGACCTGGGAGTTCCAGGCCCTGCTCAAGGCCCGGCCGGTCGCCGGCGACCTCGCGCTCGGGCAGGAGTACGTCGACGCCGTCTTCCCCCTGGTGTGGCAGGCGTCCGAGCGGGAGAACTTCGTCGCCGACGTGCAGCAGATGCGCCGCCGGGTCATCGAGTCCATCCCCGCCACCCAGGTCGAGCGCGAGCTCAAGCTCGGCCCCGGCGGCCTGCGCGACGTCGAGTTCGCCGTGCAGCTGCTGCAGTTGGTGCACGGCCGCAGCGACGCGACCCTGCGCGGCGGCGGCACCCTCGACGCCCTGACCGCGCTCGCCGCGGGCGGCTACGTCGGACGCACCGACGCCGCCGCCCTCGACGCCGCCTACCGCTTCCTGCGCACCCTGGAACACCACATCCAGCTCCACCGGCTGCGCCGCACCCACCTGATGCCCGAGGGCGAGAGCGACCTGCGCCGCCTGGGCCGCTCCCTGGCCCGCGTCTTCTCCTGGCCCGCCGGCGCCGAGCCGGTCGCGGCGCTCGGCACCGCGTGGAAGCGGCACTCCCGCGAGGTGCGCCGGCTGCACGAGAAACTCTTCTACCGGCCGCTGCTGGACGCCGTCGCCCAGCTGGAGCCCGGCGAGATCCGCCTCAGCGCCAAGGAGGCCGGCCACCGCCTCCAGGCCCTCGGCTACGCCGACCCGGCCGCCGCACTGCGCCACCTGGAGGCCCTCGCCTCCGGGGTGACCCGCAAGGCGGCCATCCAGCGCACCCTGCTGCCCGTGCTGCTGGGCTGGTTCGCCGACTCCGCCGACCCGGACGCCGGGCTGCTGAACTTCCACA
Organism: Streptomyces sp. NPDC046215; assembly: GCF_040646215.1. Classification (NCBI taxonomy): domain Bacteria; kingdom Bacillati; phylum Actinomycetota; class Actinomycetes; order Kitasatosporales; family Streptomycetaceae; genus Streptomyces; species Streptomyces sp. NPDC046215. The sequence continues at coordinate 17,313 of NZ_JBEYZW010000090.1, forward strand.
AGGTCTCCGACGCCCTGGGCAAGACCCCCTGGTACCTGCGGCTGCTGCGGGACGAGGGCGCCGCCGCCGAGAACCTCGCCCGGGTGCTCTCCGCCGGGCGCCTCGCCCCGGACCTGCTGCTGCGCGCCCCCGAGGCGGTCGCCCTCCTCGGCGACCCCGACCACCTGCGCCCCCGCGGCCGCGAGGCCCTGGAGCAGGAGGTCCTGGCCGCCGTGAACCGCGCGGAGGGCGCCGAGGCGGCCGTCGTCGCCGTCCGCGGCGTGCGCCGCCGCGAGCTGTTCCGCACCGCCGCCGCCGACCTCATCGGCGCCTACGGGCCGAGCACGGGCCCCGACCCGGCGTGGCGCGCGGGCGGCACCGGCGCCGGACACCCGGCGGCGGAGAAGAGCGACACCCACGTCCGCGTCGACACCGTCGGCGCGGCCGTCTCCGACCTCAACGCCGCCGCCGTCGCCGGCGCCCTGCGCGCCGCCGTCCGGGCCGAGTGGGGCGAGCTGCTCCCCACCCGCTTCGCGGTCATCGGCATGGGCCGCTTCGGCGGCCACGAGCAGGGCTACGGCTCCGACGCGGACGTCCTGTTCGTCCACGAACCGCGCGAGGGGGTCTCCGACGAGGAGGCGTCCCGTGCCGCCCACGCCGTCGCCACCGAGATGCGCCGGCTCCTGGAACTGCCCACCACCGACCCGCCGCTGCTCATCGACGCCGACCTGCGGCCCGAGGGCAAGTCGGGACCGCTCGTGCGCAGCCTCGCCTCCTACGCCGCCTATTACCGGCGCTGGTCGCTGGTGTGGGAGAGCCAGGCGCTGCTGCGGGCCCGCCCGGTGGCGGGCGACGCGGACCTGGGCCGGCGGTTCACCGAGCTCGTCGACCCCCTGCGCTACCCCGCCGAGGGCCTGGGCGAGGACGCCGTCCGGGAGATCCGGCGGCTGAAGGCCCGGATGGAGAGCGAGCGGCTGCCCCGCGGCGCGGACCCCACGACCCACACCAAGCTGGGCCGCGGCGGGCTCTCCGACGTGGAGTGGACGGTGCAGCTGTTGCAGATGCGCCACGGCTGGGCGGAGCCGGGGCTGCGCACCACCCGCACCCGCGAGGCGCTCGCCGCCGCCTGCGCCGCCCGGCTGCTGAGCGCCGAGGACGCCGCGACCCTGGACGACGCGTGGGTGCTGGCGACGAGCGTGCGCAACGCCGTGATGCTGGTGCGCGGCCGCTCCGGCGACACCTTCCCGTCCGAGAGCCGCGAGCTGGCCGCCGTGGGCCGCTACCTCGGGTACGAACCCGGGCACGTGGGCGAGATGCTGGACGACTACCGCCGGACGACCCGGCGCGCACGGGCCGTTGTCGAGGAGCTGTTCTACGGAGCCTGAGGGGCCCGCGCCCCGGGGGCCTCGGCGGCGGCGCCCCCGGCCGTGACGTGGCGGGTCAGCCGGTGGGGGAGCGAGCGGTACCACGCGAAGGACAGCGCGAGGCCGAGCGCGAGGCAGAGCAGGCCGCCGACGGCGTCCAGCCAGAAGTGGTTGGCGGTCGCCACGATGACCACGAGCGTCGCCACCGGGTACAGCGCGCCGAGGACCTTCGCCCACACCGGGCGCGCCAGCAGCGCGATGGTGATGCCGCACCACGTCGACCAGCCGATGTGCATCGAGGGCATCGCCGCGTACTGGTTGGACATGTCGGCCAGATTGCCCGAGGCCATCGAGCCCCAGGTGTGGTGGACCACGACGGTGTCGACGAAGGCGACGCCGTTCATCAGGCGTGGCGGGGCCAGCGGATAGAGGTAGTAGCCGAGCAACGCCACGGCGGTGGTGGCGAAAAGAGCCAGCCGGGCGGCGGCGTAACGGCCGGGATGCCAGCGGTAGAGCCACACCAGCACCCCGATCGTCAGGACGAAGTGCAAAGTGGCGTAGTAGTAGTTCATCCCCACGATGAGCCACGTCACCGAATTCACCGCGTGGTTGACGGAGTGCTCGACGGCGATGTGCAGGTTCTGCTCGGTGCGCCAGATCCAGTCGGCGTTGCGCAGCGCCGCGACCCGCTGTTCGGGCACGGCGTTGCGCACGAGGGAATACGTCCAGTAACTCACCGCGATGAGCAGCACCTCGAACCACAGGCGCGGCCGGCGCGGTGAGCGCAGCCTCGCCAGGCGGAAGGAGCGCGGGTCACCGCGATCCGCCGGCGGCCGGTCCGCGCGTTCCCCGGTGGGTGGCGGGCCGGCCGTACGGCCTTCCAGTGTCCGTACTGTCGCTTCACCCATAAGGAAACAGTCTGCCAGACACAGCCGCCGGGCAGATCATCCCCAAGTCTGGTCTTCGTCGCTTTCCGTACGATTCGGGGCCTCCGTACGAGTGCCCGTACGGGCGCCTGTGCGGGGCTCTTACGGGGCCGGTGCGGGGGTGCTCGGCGCCGAAGCCGTTGAACCGCGGACCACCAGCTCGGGGAGGAAGACGAACTCGCTGTGCGGCGCCGGCGTCCCGCCTATCTCCTCCAGCAGCGCGCCCACCGCCGCCTGGCCCATCGCCTGGACGGGCTGGCGGATGGTGGTCAGCGGCGGGTCGGTGAAGGCGATGAGCGGGGAGTCGTCGAAACCGACCACCGAGACGTCCCGCGGCACCTCCAGGCCGTGCTGGCGGGCCGCCCGCACCGCGCCCAGCGCCATCATGTCGCTCGCGCACACCACGGCCGTGCAGCCGCGGTCCAGGAGCGCCGAGGCGGCCGCCTGGCCGCCCTCCAGGCTGAAGAGCGAGTGCTCGACCAGTGCGGCGGCCTCGCTCTCGGCCACCCCCAGCTGCTCCCGCACGGACCGCAGGAAGCCCTCGATCTTCCGCTGCACCGGGACGTACCGGGCGGGCCCCAGCGCCAGCCCGATGCGCCGGTGCCCCAGTGCGGCCAGATGGGTGACGGCCAGCCGCATCGCCGCCCGGTCGTCGGGGGAGACGAACGGCGCCCGCACCTGCGAGGAGAAGCCGTTGATCAGCACGAACGGCACCCCCTGGGCGCGCAGCCGCTCATAGCGCTGCATATCCGCGGAGGTGTCGGCGTGCAACCCGGAGACGAAGAGGATGCCGGCGACCCCCCGGTCGACGAGCATCTCCGTCAGCTCGTCCTCCGTGGAGCCGCCCGGCGTCTGCGTGGCCAGCACCGGCGTGTACCCCTGCCGGGTCAGCGCCTGCCCGATGACCTGGGCGAACGCCGGGAAAATGGGGTTGTCCAGCTCCGGTGTGATCAGCCCGACCAGGCCCGCGCTGCGCTGCCGCAGCCGCACGGGACGCTCGTAGCCCAGCACGTCCAGCGCGGCCAGCACCGACTGGCGGGTGGAGGCGGCGACCCCCGGCTTCCCGTTGAGGACGCGGCTGACGGTCGCTTCGCTGACACCCGCCTGCGCTGCGATATCGGCAAGTCGGGCGGTCACAGGACTGGACCTTACCGGTCGCATCTCAGACTGCCCACCAGACGCAGGAATCAGCGGGGATGCGGACCGTTCCGCCTCCGAATTCCAGGGCGGCGGTGGCCAGCACCGGGCGGCCCGGCACCGGCAGCTCCACCTCGTCGCCCAGCGTGTTCAGCGTGCACACAAAGCCGGGCCGGGAGAACGCCAGCACCCCCTCGGGCGCCGCCAGCCACGTCATCTCCCCGTCGCCCAGCCCCGGCAGCTCCCGGCGCAGCGTCAGCGCCGAGCGGTACAGCTCCAGCGTCGAGCGCGGGTCGCCCGACTGCGCCGCCACCGACAGCTCCCGCCACCGCTCCGGCTGCGGCAGCCAGCTGCCGCCCGGCCCGAAGCCGTACGGGGCCTCCTCGCCCGACCACGGCAGCGGTACCCGGCAGCCGTCCCGGGTGCCGTCCTGGCCGTCCCCGCGGAAGAACGCCGGGTCCTGGCGCACCTCGTCCGGCAGGTCCACGACCTCCGGCAGCCCCAGCTCCTCGCCCTGGTACACATAGGCCGAGCCCGGCAGCGCCAGCATCAGCAGCGCCGCCGCCCGCGCCCGCGCCAGACCCGGGCCGTCCCCGCCCTCGCCCGCGTAGCGGGTGGTGTGCCGCACCACGTCGTGGTTGGAGAGCACCCACGTCGTCGGCGCGCCCACGGACAGCGTCGCGGCCAGCGAGTCGTCGATCACCCGCCGCATCGCCGGGGCGTCCCACGCGCAGGTCAGGAACTGGAAGTTGAACGCCTGGTGCAGTTCATCGGGTCGCACGTACAGGGCGAGGCGCTCGGCCGTCGGCGCCCACGCCTCGGCCACCCCGATCCGCTCGCCCTCGTAGGAGTCCAGCAGCGCCCGCCACGAGCGGTGGATCTCGTGCACCCCGTCCTGGTCGAAGAACGGCAGCACCTGCGCGCCGATCAGCTTCGCCTGCTCCGTGCGGCCGATGTCCGGCAGCCCCGGCGCCTTGACCATGCCGTGCGCCACGTCGATGCGGAAACCGTCCACGCCCAGGTCCAGCCAGAACCGCAGCACGGACTCGAACTCCTCGCGGACCTCGGGGTTGTCCCAGTTGAGGTCCGGCTGCTCGGGCGCGAACAGGTGGAGGTACCACTCGCCCGGGGTGCCGTCCGGGCCGGCCGTGCGCGTCCACGCCGGACCGCCGAAAACGGACTCCCAGTCGTTCGGCGGCAGTTCGCCACCGGGCCCCTTGCCGGGCCGGAAGTGGTAGCGCGCCCGGTCCGTACCGCCCGGCCGGTCCGCGAGCGCCGCCCGGAACCACGCGTGCTGGTCGGAGGTGTGGTTCGGCACGATGTCCACGATGACCCGCAGGCCCAGCCGGTGCGCCTCCCGCACCAGGTCGTCCGCGTCCGACAGATCACCGAACAGCGGGTCCACCGCCCGGTAGTCCGCCACGTCGTACCCGCCGTCCGCCTGCGGCGACGCGAAGAACGGCGTCAGCCACACGGCGTCCACGCCCAGCCCGGCCAGGTGCGGCAGCCGCTCGCGGATCCCGCGCAGGTCACCGATGCCGTCACCGTCGCTGTCGGCGAACGAGCGCACGTACACCTGGTAGATGACGGCGCTGCGCCACCACCCCTCCGCCTGCGGCGAGGAGGGGGAGGTGCCCTGGCTGCGGACGGAGGGCGCCAGATCCTGGGTCATGTACGTCCTATCGGTTCGAGGTAGGGGGCTGGACGGGCGGTACGGGTGTACACGGCACTGCACGGGTCAACGACGGCGGCCCGACAAGGTCAGCCCTTGGTGCCGCCGGCCGTCAGCCCGGCGATGAGGTTGCGCTGCACGAAGAAGAAGACCGCGGCGGCCGGGACGGTGATGAGGACCGCGGCGGCCGTCATCAGACCCCACTCGGCCTTCTGCTGGCCGACGAAGGTCTGCAGGCCGACCGCGAGGGTGTAGTGGTCCTCGCTGCTCATGAACTGGGTGGCGAAGGCGACTTCCCCCCAGGCGGTGATGAAGGAGTAGAAGGCGGTGACGGCCAGGCCGGGCCGGGCGAGCGGCAGGATCAGCCGCCAGAAGGTGCCGAACGGGGTCAGCCCGTCCACCCGGCCCGCCTCGTCGATCTCGGCGGGGATGGTGTCGAAGTAACCCTTGAGCATCCAGGCGCAGAACGGTACGGAGACCGAGCAGTAGGTCACGATCAGACCGGTGTAGGAGTCCAGGAGTCCGAGCTCACCCAGAATGTTGTACAGCGGCACGATCAGGACCGCCATCGGGAACATCTGAACGACCAGGAACGTCCACATCAGCGACCGGTGGCCGGGGAACCGCATCCGCGACACGGCGTAGCCCGCCGTCGCCGCGATGAACACCCCGAGCACGGTGGCGCCCAGCGCCACGATCACCGAGTTCCCGAACCACGTCAGGAACTTCGTCTCGCCCAGGATGTGGGCGTAGTTGGAGAAGTCGAAGCCGACGAACCGCGTGGGCTCCTGCCAGCCGTCGCGCCCCCGCAGCGACACGAAGACGATGAACAGGACGGGGAAGAGGGCCACCAGGCTCGCGACGGCGAGCGCCGCGTGCAGCGCGGCCGACGCCGCGCGCGAGCGCTCCCCCCGGGGCCTCGGTGCGGGCTTGGGCGTCAGGGTGCTCATCGCACGCTCACCCCTTCCTTCTCGGCGCGGGAGAGCATCCGGCGGTAGAACACGGCGAAGACCAGCAGCAGGGAGAGGATGAGGATGCCGTACGTCGCCGAGCCGGCGTAGTCGCGCACGCCCTGGAAGGCGAGGCGGTAGGCGTACGTCACCAGGATCTCGCTCTCGGAGCTCGCGCCCTGCCCGATCAGCAGGTAGATCACCTGGAACATGTTGAACGTCCAGATGACGCCCAGCAGGATCACCGTCCCGCTCACCGGCCGCAGCCCCGGCAGGGTCACGTGGCGGAAGCGCTGCCAGGGCGTGGCCCCGTCCATCTCCGCCGCCTCGTACAGCTCCCGGGGTATCGCCTGGAGCCCGCCGAGGATCGCCACCATCATGAACGGCACGCCCAGCCAGACGTTGACCGCGACGGCCGACACCTTCTGCAGGGTGCTGTCACCGAGCCAGTCCACGGGGTCCAGCCCCAGCCCGGTCAGGAAGGCGTTGAAGACGCCGTACTTCTCGTTGAACATCAGCCGCCAGGAGAAGGTGGCGACGAACGCCGGCACCGCCCACGGCAGGACCAGCAGCACCCGGTACAGCGCCCGCAGGCGCATCGGGCGGTTCAGCAGCAGCGCCAGCCCGAGGCCGATCGTGTAGTGCAGGAAGACGCAGGACGCGGTCCAGAAGACGGTCCAGGAGAGCTTGGAGTAGAAGTGGCCCTCCTGCCCGGAGAGGACCTTCCAGTAGTTGTCCAGGCCGACCGACTTGTACGTCGCCGCGATGTGGTTGACGCCGATGGTGCGGCCGACGTTCGCCTCGTTGGCGTCGGTGAAGGAGAGGTAGATGCCCCGGCCCAGCGGATAGCCGACCAGGACGGCCAGGACCACGACCACCGGCAGCACCATGGCCCAGGCGTACCAGTGGGTGTCGAAGGAGCGCCTGGCCCGGGTGAGCGGGCCGGGACGGCGCCGCACCTGGGGTGTCGGCGGGCTGCCGGTTTCGGAAACGGCTGTCGTCATGGGAACGGCGGCTTTCTGCGGGGGCCGGGGCGAGGGCGGGGGCCGGGGCGGCGGGGCGTGCGGAGGGCCGGCGGGGCGGGGGAGGCGGGGCGGCCGCTTCCCCCGCGTGCCTCACTCCTGGATCCCGTAGTCCTTCAGGAGCGCGGACTTCCACGCCTTGGCCGTGGCGTCCAGGCCCTCCGCGGGCTCCTCCTTCAGCGTGAGGATCTTGGTGTAGTGCTGGAGCCAGTCGGTGAACAGGTCACCGCCCTGCGGGATCGGGGGCCGCGGGTGCGCCTTGGCCAGCGCGCCGTGGAAGGACTTGCGCACCGGGTCGGCGAGCACGGTCGCGGTGTAGGCGGACTTGCGGGTGGGCAGCACGCCGATCGCGTTGGAGACGGCCTCCTGCTGCGCGGCCCCGGTCATGAACTTCGTGAAGAGGTACGAGGCGTCGAAGTTCTTCGAACCCGCGTAGACGACGAGGTTGTGCCCGCCGACGGGCGCGCCCGCGGCGCCGGTGGAGCCCGCCGGGACCGCCGCGATGCCGAGGTTGTCCTTCGACGCGAACGCGTTGCCGCCGAAGAGCTCCTTGGTCGCCCAGGGACCGTCGATCAGCATCGCCAGCTTGCCGTTTTTGAAGTCGGTCTTGAGGGCGTTGTAGCCGTCGGTGCCGGCCGGCTTGGGCGCCGCCCCGGACTTCACCAGGTCCACGGCCGTCTCGATGCCCTTGCGGGAGGCGGCGGAGGAGATGGTGATCTTCTTCTGGTCGACGTCGACCATGTCGCTCTTCTCGCCGTAGAGGAAGGGCAGCGAGTAGTAGCTGTCGGGGCTGAGGCCGATGCCGCCCGCTCCCGCCTTCTCCTTGACCTTCGCGGCGGCCTCCTTGACCTCCTTCCAGTCGGCCGGGGGCTTCTCCACGCCCGCCTTCTTGAACAGCTCCTTGTTGTAGAGCAGCCCGAGGGTGTCGGTGACCTGCGGGACGCCGTACGTCTTGCCCTGGTACGCGGCGTTCTTCAGCGGCCCTTCGAGGAAGTCGCCGGAGTTGTCCAGGGCGGGGGTGCCCGTCAGGTCCTTGAGGTAGCCGAGCTGGGCGAAGCCCGGGGTCCAGCCGACGTCGGAGCGCAGCACGTCGGGGGCGCCCTTGCCGGTGGAGGCGGCGGTCTTGAACTTCTGCTGCGCCTGGTCGAACGGCACGTTGACGTACTCAACCTTGATCTTGGGGTGCTTCGCCTCGAAGTCCTTGACCAGCTTCTTGAACGCCGGGGCCTCGTTGGTGGCGTCGGAGGTGTCCCACCAGGTGACCGTGCCGCTCACGCTGCCCGGATCCTTGGCCGCGGCCGAGCCGTCACCGCCGTCCCCTCCGCTGTCGCCGCCGCACGCGGTCGCGGTGAGGGTCAGCACGCCGACGACGGCGGCGACCGATATGCCTCTTCGCATAGGGATCTCCTCTTCAGGGAGGCCGACCTGTCGGGCGGCCCGAGCTGTGGAGGAAGCTAACAGGCTGCAATCTCTTGCGAAAGGGTTTGCAAGAAGGAAACAGCGAGATTTCCAGGTCGTAACCGCTCTGTGTCCAAAGGGTTGACCAGCGCGGACGGGGCTCGTACGGTCTCGACGGCAAGAGGTTGCCACCGTGCGGGCCCTCTTGCTGAAAGATCCTTCATGGGCCTTGCGGGCAGGGCGCGTTGCCGCGACGAGGCTGTGCCACACCCCCGGACCCCCCACGTTCCAGGAGGCCCCATGGCTCCCACCGCCATGCCAGAAATCGCCCGGAGAGCCCTGACCGCCGCCCTCGGCGCCCTGGTGCTGCTCGCCGGCTCCGCCGCACCGCCCGCCGGGGCGACCGCCGTCCCTGCGGCCCCCGTGACCTCCGCAGCCTCCACCGGCAAGGACGTCACCGCCGTCCTCTTCGAGTGGTCCTACGCCTCCGTCGCCGAGGAGTGCCGGAAGACCCTCGGCCCGGCCGGCTACGGCGCCGTCCAGGTCTCACCGCCCCAGGAACACATCCAGGGCCCCCAGTGGTGGACCTCCTACCAGCCCGTCGGCTACCGCATCGCCGGCCGGCTCGGCGACCGCGCCGCCTTCGCCGCCATGGTCGCCGCCTGCCACGGCGCCGGCGTGCGGGTCGTCGTGGACGCCGTCGTCAACCACATGGCCGCCGCCTCCGGCACCGGCACCGGCGGCTCCCCGTACACGAAGTACGACTACCCCGGCACCTACGGGCGCCAGGACATGGACGACTGCACCACCGTCGTGGCCGACTACAAGGACCGCCGCAACGTCCAGGACTGCGAACTCGTCGGCCTCGCCGACCTCGACACCGGCGAACCCCGCGTGCGCGACCGCATCGCCGCCTACCTCAACGACCTGCTCTCCCTCGGCGTGGACGGCTTCCGCGTCGACGCCGCCAAGCACATACCCGTCGACGACCTCGCCGCCATCAAGTCCCGGCTGAGCAAGCCCGGCGCCCTGTGGAAGCAGGAGACCATCCACGGCGACGGCGAGGCCGTCCGCCCGGACGACTACCTGCGCACCGGGTCCGTCCAGGAATTCCGCTACGCCCGCGACCTCAAGCGCGTCTTTCTCGGCGAACGGCTCGCCTACCTCAAGAACTACGGGGAGGGCTGGGGCTACCTGCCCGGCGACCGGGCGTCCGTCTTCGTCGACAACCACGACACCGAACGCGGCGGCGACACCCTCAGCTACAAGTCCGGCGCCGCCTACACCCTCGCCAACGTCTTCATGCTCGCCTGGCCCTACGGGTCCCCGGACGTCAACTCCGGCTACGAGTTCACCGACCGCGACGCCGGGCCGCCGGGCGGCGGCGCGGTGCGGGCCTGCTGGCAGGACGGCTGGAAGTGCCAGCACGACTGGCCGGAGATCAAGAGCATGGTCGCCTTCCGCAACACCGTGCACGGCACGGCCGTCACCGACTGGTGGGACAACGGCTACCAGGCCGTCGCCTTCGGCCGCGGCACCAAGGGCTACGTGGCGCTCAACCACGAGAAGTTCCCCCTCACCCGCACCTTCCGCACCTCGCTGCCGGGCGGTGACTACTGCGACGTGCAGAGCGGGCGGCGGGTGACGGTGGACGCGTCGGGCGCCTTCACGGCGACGCTGGCACCGGATACGGGGCTGGCGCTGCATGCGGGGGCGCGGACCTGCGGGTGATTGGTCTTTCCCCACCCCGCCCCTTCCCGTAACCGGGGGCAGGCCCCCCGGGCCCCCCGACCGCGCTGCGCGCGGTGTCCTCAATCGCCGGACGGGCTGCTGTGCCTTGTCCTCAATCGCCGGACGGGCTGAAATCAGC
>NZ_JBEYZW010000091.1:0-27005 GCF_040646215.1 Streptomyces sp. NPDC046215
GGTGGTGGCGGTGCTCAGCCACCACCAGCCCGTCCGGCGCTTGAGGACGCGCCCGCAGGGCGCTCACCGCCGCAAGCCGCAAGCGGCAGGCGGCAAACGGCAGGCGGCGAAAAGAACTAGAAGGCGTCCGCCGGTACGTACGTGCCCCACACCTCCCGCAGCGCGCCGCACACCTCCCCCACCGTCGCCCGCGCGCGCAGCGCGTCCTTCATCGGGGGGAGGACGTTGCCGGTGGTGCCCTCGGCCGTGCTCCGCAGCCGGGCCAGGGCCGCCTCCACCGCCCGCCCGTCGCGCTCGGCGCGCAGCCGCTCCAGGCGGCGGACCTGCTGGGCCTCGATCGCGGGGTCCACGCGCAGTGGTTCGTACGGCTCCTCCTCGTCCAGGCGGTAGCGGTTGACGCCGACGACGACGCGGTCGCCGCTGTCGGTCTCCTGGGCGATCCGGTAGGCGCTGCGTTCGATCTCGCCCTTCTGGAAGCCGGCCTCGATGGCGGCGACGGCGCCGCCCCTGTCCTCGATCCGGGTCATCAGGGCGCGGGCCGCCTCCTCGACGGCGTCGGTCATCGACTCGATCGCGTAGGAACCGGCGAACGGGTCGACCGTCGCCGTCACATCGGTCTCGTACGCGAGGACCTGCTGGGTGCGCAGCGCCAGCCGGGCGGACTTCTCGGTGGGCAGGGCGATGGCCTCGTCGAAGGCGTTGGTGTGCAGGGACTGGGTGCCGCCCAGGACGGCGGCCAGGCCCTGGACGGCGACGCGCACCAGATTGACCTCGGGCTGCTGGGCGGTGAGCTGGACGCCCGCGGTCTGGGTGTGGAAGCGCAGCATCAGCGACTTGGGGTCGCGGGCCCCGAACTCGTCGCGCATCACCCGGGCCCAGATCCGCCGGGCCGCCCGGAACTTCGCGACCTCTTCCAGGAGCGTGGTGCGGGAGACGAAGAAGAACGACAGGCGCGGCGCGAAGTCGTCGACGTCCATGCCGGCGGCGCGGGCGGTGCGCACGTACTCGATGCCGTTGGCGAGGGTGAAGGCGATCTCCTGTACGGGCGTGGCCCCGGCCTCGGCCATGTGGTAGCCGGAGATGGAGATGGTGTTCCAGCGGGGCAGCTCGGCGGCGCAGTACCGGAAGGTGTCCGCGACCAGGCGCAGGGAGGGTTTCGGCGGGAAGATGTACGTGCCCCGGGCGATGTACTCCTTGAGGACGTCGTTCTGGACGGTGCCGGTGAGGCGGTCCGCGGGGATGCCCTGCTCCTCGGCGACGAGCTGGTACATCAGCAGCAGGAGCGCGGCGGGGGCGTTGATGGTCATCGACGTGGAGACCTCGCCGAGCGGGATGCCGTCGAAGAGCACGCGCATGTCCTCGACGGAGTCGACGGCGACGCCGACCTTGCCGACCTCGCCGCTCGCCAGGGGCGTGTCGGAGTCGTGACCCATCTGGGTGGGCAGGTCGAAGGCGACGGAGAGGCCCGTGGTGCCGTGGGCGATGAGCTGCCGGTAGCGGGCGTTGGACTCGGCCGCGGTGCCGAAGCCGGCGTACTGGCGCATCGTCCAGGGGCGGCCGGTGTACATCGTGGGGTAGACGCCGCGGGTGAAGGGGTACGCGCCGGGGGCGCCCAGCTGCACGGCCGGGTCCCAGCCGGCCAGGGCGTCGGGGCCGTGGACGGCCGCGACGGGCAGTCCCGACTCGGTCGTCCGGGTCTTCGGCGCGTCCGCCGTGCTGTCGTCCCGCTCGCGTGCCATGGGTTCCCGCCTCCCGCCGCTGCGTTGCGTCCTGCTCTCAGGATGCTCCGCCGGGCGGCGCGCGGCGGCCCCGACGCGGCGACACGGAAGCGTTACGGCCAGCCGGGCGGCCCGATGCCGGACGGCCGCGGAAGAAGGGGGGCGCGGGCAGAGCCGGGGGAAGAGCCCCGCCCGCGCCGATGCGCCGAGCCGACGGTATGGGGGGAACTCCGGCTCAAGCGCGGCCGATGACCAGTCGGCACATTCCTTACAGCGCCGTGGGGTCGGAAAGCGTCACACCGGGGGCGGGAAGGAGGCCGGGCAGGACGAGCGGGGCGGTGCCGCGGGCGGGCGGCAGCAGCCGGGACTGCTTGCGGGTGGGGTCGGTCCGGCGGGGGTCGCCGTCGTTGCCGGTGCCGCCGGTGAGCCGGCCGCCGCCGAGGAGGCGCTCGCAGCCGGCGGTGACCGCCGCTCTGCCGATGCCCAGGGTGCGCTCCAGGACCCGGAGGTCGTCCTCGGCGACGCTCTTGCCGCGGCGCTGCTGGGCGGCGAGGTAGTCGCGGCAGAGCCGGGCGGTCAAGGTGGTGTCGCCCTTGTCGCCCTTGTCGGCGCCGCTGCCCTGGTCCTTGCCGGGGTCCTTGCCGTTCCGGCCGGTGTCCCCGTTCTGGTCGGGGGTGTCGGCCCGGTGGGGGGTCGCGGAGGGGGCTTCGGGCCTGCCGGTGCCGCCGGGGCTCCGGCCCGCGCCCGGGGTCGCGGACGCGGAGGGGGCGCCGCCGGGCGACGGGCTGCCGTCCCGGCCGTGCGAGGGGGTGGCGCCGGGGCCGCCGGTGGGGCCCGCGGTGGGCGCGCTCTCGTCACCGAGCGCCGACACGCTCGCGGAACTGGCCGGTTCCCCGCCGGCGCGCCCGAAGGGGGCCGGCAGCATGCCCGTGCCGGCGGCGACCGCGACGCCGCCGAGCGTGCAGCCCGCGACGGCCATCGCCAGGGCGACCTTGACGGGCCGCCACTTGCGGAGTACCGCCCGGGCGGCGGCGGGGGGCCCGAGCCGGACCGCGCTCCCGGCGGCCCCGGCGGAGTCGACGCGCGTAGGGGACACGGCGGGAGAGGCCGCACGGGCCGACCGGAAGGCGGCCAGGGCCGCTTCCTCGCCCGGCAGCGGCCCGTCCTGCGCGGCGGGCGCCGGGGTCAGCGAGCGCAGGGCCGCGAGCAGGGGCTCCGCCTCCGGCGGAACGGGAGAAACGAGAGAAGGGGGCGGAACGGGAGAAACGGGAGGAGCAGCCGTGGGCTCGGCGTCGCCGACGGCGGCCGGCTCGCCGCGCAGCAGCCGTTCCGCCGCGTCGTCGTCCAGCCAGTCTTCCAACCAGTCGTACCGGTGGTCGTCCGCCATCACATGTCCTTCTGCGTCCGTGCACGCAATTGCGTCACACCCGCAGAAGCGTTCGCTCCGGGCGTGTGTGACGTCTGTGACCGCCGCTGCCCGGGAAGGGCATCGGCGGACGGCGCTCCGGTGGCCGCCGTCACCAGCTCGGCCAGGCGCCGCAGGCCGCGGTGGGCGGCGGTGCGCACGGCACCCGGCCGCTTGCCGAGGACTCCGGCGGCGCTCTTGGCGTCGAGGCCCACGACCACCCGCAGGACGACGGCTTCCGCCTGGTCCTGCGGGAGCTGGGCTATCAGGGCGAGGGTCCGGTCGGTGCCGAGGGACTCCAGGGCCTCCCCGGCGGTGTCGGCGTCGCCCGCCCGGGTGGCGAGCTCGCTCTCGTCGCCGCCGATGGCCGGGCGCCGGCCGCGCATCCGTATGTGGTCGAGGGCGCGGTTGCGGGCGATCCGGGCGGCCCAGCCGCGGAACCGGTCCGCGTCGCCGGTGAACCGCTCCAGGTCGCGGGCGATCTGGAGCCACGCCTCGGACGCCACGTCCTCCGCGTCGGCCTCGCCCACGAGTGTGCGCACGTACCCGAGCAGGCGGGGGTGCACGGCGCGGTAGACGGTACGGAATGCCGTCTCGTCCCCGCCCTGTGCCGCGCACACCGCGGCCGTCAGCTCAGCGTCGTCCCCCTGCACGCCCTCATCCTGCCCCACTTGGAGAATCCGCGGCTCAGTAGCCCGCGGGGCCGTTGCCGTAAGGATTCTGCGGCGGGCCGCCCCAGCCCCCGGCGCCCGGGCCGGGCTGCACGGGCGGATACCCCGGGGCGCCGTACGGCATACCGCCCATGGGGGCGCCGGCCTGCGGGCCCGCGAGGGCGCGCCGCTCCTGGAGGCCGGAGAGCTGGCGCACCACGAGGATGGCGAGCACGCCGGCGACGATGAGCAGCAGCGTCGAGAAGGCCCCGACGTTCAGGGACGTCTGCAGCGCGCTGACGTCGTCCTTCCAGCTGGACTCCGCGTAGCCCCCGGTGCGGAGCCGGGCGTTGGCGGTGGAGTACATGACCGAGGAGATGGTGCCGCAGACGGCCGAGGCCACCCACAGGGCCCACCAGGCGTTGAGCAGGCCCTTGGGCGCGCTCTGCGGGCCGGCGGGGGCGCTGGCCCGGTAGATGTCGTCGGCGATCTGCTTGGGGAACCAGAGGTTGACGACCGGGGTGAACCAGGAGCCCACGGCCCAGCCGGTGCTCTTGCGGTGCGTCCCGGGCGCGAAGACCTCGGCGTTGATCCGCGCCCTGCGGAACCAGATGACCCACAGGGTGGCGGTGGCGGCCAGCGTCACGTAGCGCAGGATCGTCATCGAGGCGACGAAGTCGTCCGCGTCGTCGATGGCGTCCGCGCCGCCCAGGGTGAGCCCGCCGTCCAGGATGTCCGCCAGCGCCTCGCGCTGCCGGGTCTGCGCCGTGAAGAGCAGGAGCAGGACGACCACGCTGACGCCCAGCAGGACGTTCAGCGCGATCCGCACCCCGCGGCGCAGGTCCACGCCGCCGACGGGCAGGGGCATGGCGGCGGCCGGGTACGGGTAGGGCGGCGGTGCCGCCTGGGGCTGCTGGTTCAGCTGCTGCTGGTAGACGCCGCAGGTGGCACAGCGGCCGTCCGGTCCCACGGTGGCAGCACGGCATTGACCGCACGGATACATCTGGCAGAACCCCCTGGAGACGTGGCCGAATTTTCCGGTTTGACCGGTTCCCAGGCCACTGGGACAACGAGCGTGAGACGCGCTCTTCGGCGCGGACCCCCGCACGTTACGGGGAGGGGACCGGCTCCGTCCAGAAACGGTCCCCGCACCGCCGGTATGACAGTGTGACGGATTCGCGGCCCGTGGCGCTGTAGAAGATGCGGGCCTCACCAGGGTTCGCACCGGACGGCGGCCGGGGCCTCTCCTGTGGGGGGTGGCGGCCCCGGCCGTCCTCCGTCCGGTGTCAGATCCGCGGCCTCACGCGCCCTCGTCCCCGGCCACGTCCTTGACCGTGATCGTCAGGTCGTTGGTCACCGTGAAGTACGGGCGCAGCCGCACTCCTCCGCCGCCTCCCTCGCCGCGCGTCGCCGCCGGGAAGGTGTCGATGCCCTTGCGGTCGGCGAAGTCGCCCTCGATCCGCCCCACGCGCACCAGCGCGGCGCCCGCCGCCGGGCGCACGTACAGATCCCACAGGTCCTGCTCGTCCTCCGGCTTCAGGCGGCGCTGCATCGGCTCGTAGGGCAGGGTGCCGCTGCCGTCGGCGATCGGCGCCCGCACGTCACCGGCCGTGCCGTCGCCGTGGCGCAGCCGGGCGATCAGCTCGGCGCCCTCGCCGAGGGTCGCCGCGCCGTGCAGCGCGAGCGTGACGGTGACGCCGTCGTCGCCCACCCGCACCTCGGTGGCCTCGGCGTGCTCGGGGCGCAGCCAGGTGCGCAGCGCCAGGAAGCCGTCGCTCGTCGGGTACGGCACCCAGGCGGTGACGCCGGCCGCGCCGGTGGCGAGCGGGAGGGTCAGCAGCGCCTTCTGTTCGACGAGCGCGGCGGTCAGGCGGCGGCGCGACTTGTCACCAGCCCGCTCCACGTAGACGTCCCAGCGGCCCTCGGCCAGGGTGTGGGCGGCGCGTGCGACGCGGGCCGTGACCGGTCCCCCGGGCGCGCGGTGCAGGGGGACGCGGACGGCTTCCTTGCCCTTGGTGCCGCGGTGGCGGAGCAGGACGTGGCTGTCGGCGTCGGTGAGCTGCTCGGGGCGCAGGGTGACGGTCAGGGAGCCGTCCGCGTCGACGGCGCAGGAGGCGTCGGGGTGGGCGGTGTCGCCCTGCGGGGCCGGGGTCGCCACGGGCTTGGGCCGGCCGCCGCCGAAGAGGCCGCGCAGCAGGCCCTTCTTCTTTTCCGGGGCCGCTGCCGTGGAGCCCGGGCGCAGTTCCTCGAACAGCTCCTCGTAGCGCTGGGCGATCCGCGAGGGCTCGTAGCGGTGGGCGGTCTCGCGGGCGGCGGCGCCCAGCCGGGCGCGCGTCCCGGCGTCGGCGGTGAGCTTCAGCAGCGCGTCGGCGTAGGCGTCGACGGCGTCGGAGTCGTCGAGGGGGACGAGGATGCCGTCGGTGCCGTCGGTGAGGATCTCGCGCGGCCCGTAGGGGCAGTCGGTGGCGATGACGGGCAGGCCCGCGTGCATGGCCTCGACGATGGTCATGCCGAAGGACTCCGCGTCGGAGGCGACGGCGGCGACGGCGCCCTTGGACCACTCGGTCTCGATGGGCGAGCGGGCACCCATGAGAGTGACGCGCTCGTACAGGCCCAGCTCCTCGATCTGCTTGCGCAGCTTGGCCTTGGCGGGGCCGCGGCCGTAGATCCGCAGGTTCCAGTCGGGGCGCTCGGCGGCGACCTTCGCGAAGGCGGCGATGAGCCGGTCGTAGCGCTTGACGGCGACGAGCCGGCCGGCGGAGACGATCGTCTTCGACGTGCCGTCCGAGGGGGCGGCCGCGGGCGCCGGGACGGCGTTGGGGATGGACAGGATGCGGGCGCGGGCGTCGGGGAGGGCCTCCCGGTAGTGCCCGGCGTCGGCCTCGGAGACGGTGGCGAAGGCGTCGAGCGCGGCGATCGCCGGGTCCATCACGGCGTGCAGCTCGGGGACGTGCGCCTCGTGGGTGAGGTGCTCCTGGCCCAGGCGGAGGTAGCGGTCGCTGCCGTACTCGGTGAGGTAGCCGATGAGCTTGGGGCGGGTGGCGATGACGACGTCGGCGTCGGTGGCGGCGAGGTGGGCGGCCACCCGCTCGTCGGTGAGGGCGGTGGCGGCCATGCGGCCGTTGTCGATGCGTTCGTCACGGAAGACCGCACTCGGCCGCTGGTTCTGCGGCGCCGCGTACTCGTCGCCCTCGGTGCCCTCGCGGAGGTCGACGAGGGGGGTCAGGCGCACCCGGGGGTCGATGGTCAGCTCGGGTTCGTCCACGGGGCGGTTGACGCTGATGATCCGCACCTCGTGCCGGTCCGCGAGGGCGGCGGCGAGGTTGACGGTCGAACGGATCGTGCCGCCGATGCCGTAGGCGTTGTGAAGCAGGAATTCGATCTTCATCGGGCCCTCGTTACAGATGCGCGGGGCACGCCTGGGCGCGCTCCGCCGTGGAGAGATGCGCGGGCGGCCCCGAGATTGCCTTCCGCATCCCGACGACGACGGGGCGCCCCGCATGGTTCAACCCCGAACGCTAAGCCTTGGCGGCACCGCCTCGATACCCCGGCCGCCGGGGAGGACCCCTTCGAGGTCCGCCCCGGCGTTCCGCCGGCAGTCGGGCGCGTCCTTTGCCGGGTCAGCCCCTGAGCCTGCCCGCGAGGCCGGAGAAGTCCTGCCACGAACGGGTCGGCGGGCGGGGGTCCCACAGCCGCTGGGCGGTGGCGGCCAGCGGCAGCCGGATGCCGTCGGCCACCTGCTGGGCGGTCTGGGCGTCGGGCCGGTCGCACCAGACGGCGAACCGGCCGCCGGGGATCCGGTCGGGTCCGGCGAGGTTCCGCGGGGCCGCCTTGCTGCCGCGCAGCACCGCCGGGGACCACTCCTCGTAGATCCGCTGACCGGTCGGGTAGCGGAACTGGTTGGGCTCGCCGAGGACGTAGTAGAGGTACTCGTCGTTGAGGTTGACGACCGTGCGTCCCTCGTTCAGGTACTCCTGGGGGTCGCGCGCGCCGAGCTCCTTGCCCGTCCAGTACTCGACCTCGATGTCCTTGTCGGCGGTGACGACGCCGCCGCGGAAGAAGCCGTCGTTCCACGCCTTGGGCCGCTTGCCGGCGGCGCGGACCACCGCCGCCCGGTCGTTGAGCCAGCCGGTGGCCAGGTCCTGCACGCCCGCCTCGGCCCCGTACTTCTGCCGGGCCAGGGCGGCCAGGCGCGGGTAGGAGGCCTCGGGGTCCTTGACGGTCAGGGCCCGGTATTCATCGGCGCCCAGGTGGAACCAGGGGCCGGGGAAGAGCTGGGCGTACTCGCGCAGCAGGTCGTCCACGATGCGGGCGGCCCCGGGGTCGGCGATGTCGACGGCGCCGCGGGAGGCGGTGCCGGCCGTGTTGGTGAGCTGGAGGCCCGGGTGGGCCTTCATCACGGCGCCGAGGTGGCCGGGCGAGTCGATCTCGGGGACGACGGTGATGTGCAGGGAGGAGGCGAGGGCGAGGATGCGGCGGACCTCGGCCTTGGTGAGGTGCTGCGGGGAGACGACCTCGGGGTGGGACTCGCTCTCGATGCGGAAGCCCTGGTCGTCGGAGAAGTGCAGGCCCAGCTGGTTGAGCTTGAGGTCGCCCATCTCGCGCAGCCGGTCCTCGATCCACCCGGCGGTGAAGTGCTTGCGCGCGATGTCGAGGTTGAGGCCGCGCTGGGCGCGGTCGGGTGAGTCGCGCACGACGCCCTCGGGGACCCCGCCGCCGGAGCGCACGGCCTGCAGGAGCGTGCGGGTGCCGTAGAACACGCCGGGCTCGCCGTCGGAGGTGATCAGGACCTTGCCGTTGCGGGCGGTCAGCTCGTAGCCCTCGGGGCCGCCGCGCTGGCCGGAGCGCAGCGCCAGCTCGATGTCGCCGTCGCGGGCGGGGCCGGCGGCGGTGGCGAGCTTGAGCTCGCCGGCGAGCCGGTTCGCCTCGTCGGCGAGGGGGCCCGCGGTGTCGGTGACGACGCGGGCGCCGGCGGCGGGCCGCCAGCCGGGGCCCGCGGCACCGGCCGCGGACCGCAGGGCGGGGACGGTGCGCGGGATCCCGGCGGGCACCGGGGCCCGGCGGGCGGGGGTGCCCGCGGAGCCGCCGGTGGTGCGGGACGCCTCGGGGGAGCGTGAGTCGTCCCGGGTGGGGGCGGTGGAGCCGGAGTCGTCGCGCGGGCAGCCCATGAGGGTCATGGCGACGGCCAGCGTTACTCCGGCGACGGTTCCCCGTACAACCGCCGCGCGGGTGAATCTGAAGGGCAGTCCCATGGAGCCGAACCTCCTCTATCGGGCACATATGGGGCGAAGGTATGACCCTCAGCCCCACGATGCGTCCACCACGCGCCCGAAACGGTCCCCGTCCGAAGGAAATTCGCGCATCCGTCGGACAGTGGCCGGGATGCGTCGCTACGGTGGCGGCCCAGTTCGACGGCTGCCCCGGCTTTCACCAGACCTTCCCGCCCGGCGCTCCACCCGAGCACGTCACTCGACATTTCGCCCGGTTCCCGGCTGTTTCGGGCCGGAAACCGCAGCACCTGCCGGGAGCCTCCCGCGCCGCTCTCCGAAGGAGACCCCGCTGCACGGTCCCGAACGCCACGGTCTCGACCGCCTCAACTCCGCAGCCCCGGGCGCCGCCGAGGCGGCCCTGCTGGCCTGCTGCGGCAGCCGCCGGTGGGCCCGCCACCTCGCCGCCCACCGGCCCTACCCCGATCTGGGCACGCTGCTGGCCGCCGCGGACCGGGCCCTGCGCGGGCTGGCCCCGGCCGAGCTGGCCGAGGCCCTCGCCGACGAGACCGGGCCCGCCGCCCTGGCCTCGCACCCCGTCCTGCGCCGGGCCCACGCCGCGTACGAGAGCAGATTCGGCCATGTTTTCGTGCTCTGTCCGGACGGGCCCGGCACCGGATCCGGCGCCGGCCGGCCCCCGGCCCGGGTCCTCGCCGCGCTCCGGGCCCGCCTGTCCCGGACCGTGGCCGAGGAGGCCGCCGTCACCGCCGCCGAGCTCGCCCGGCTGGCCCTCGGCCGGCTCGCCCGGCTCGCCTCCGACACCCCCTGCACCCGCGACCACGCGCTCCCCGGGCCCCACGGCGGCTGACCCGAACGGCGCAGACCCCCGGGAAAGCCCAGGACAGACGGGGACGAAGGCCCTTTCCCAGCAGCCCCGGGCGGGCGCGCACTGAGCCGTACGTGCCTGTTTGATCACACCTGACGACCCCGCGACACCGAACCGACAAGGCGTCGCTACGATGGCCAGGGCCGGTGGACCGTACCCGGCCGGGCCCGCTGACAGTGAAGCCGGCAGGCTCTGATCCCCGCTCCCGGAGGGTTTTCCGTGCCGGCTGGAACGCTGTACCGCGGCCGGGAAGGCATGTGGTCATGGGTGGCTCATCGAGTCACCGGCGTCCTCATTTTCTTCTTCCTGTTCGTGCACGTCCTCGACACCGCTCTCGTTCGCGTCTCCCCCGAGGCGTACGACGACGTCGTCGCGACGTACAAGACACCGATCGTCGCCCTGATGGAGTACGGCCTCGTCGCCGCCATCCTCTTCCACGCGCTCAACGGCCTCCGGGTCATCGCGGTGGACTTCTGGTCCAAGGGCCCGCGCTACCAGAAGCAGCTGCTCTGGACCGTGATGAGCATCTGGATCGTGCTGATGGCCGGGGCCCTCTACCCCGTCCTCGGGCACGCCGCACGCGAACTGCTCGGGAGCTGACGTCTGATGTCCGCTGACACCTCTTCCGCGGTCGGCTCCGTCGAGGGCGTGAGCCTCTACGACGTCGACAACCCGGCGCCGGTCATCGAGCCGCCCCGCAAGCGCACCAAGAAGACGCCGAAGTCGACGCGCACCAACTTCGAGCTGTACGGCTGGCTGTTCATGCGGCTGTCCGGCGTCGTCCTCGTCGTCCTGGTCCTGGGCCACCTGCTGATCCAGCTCGTCCTCGACGGCGGCGTCAGCAAGGTCGGCTTCGCGTTCGTCGCCGGCCGCTGGGCCTCACCGTTCTGGCAGGCGTGGGACCTGGTCATGCTGTGGCTGGCGATGCTCCACGGCGCCAACGGCCTGCGCACCGTCATCAACGACTACGCGGAGCGGCCCAAGACCCGTTTCTGGCTGAAGAACCTGCTGTACGCGGCCACGGTCTTCACCATCCTGCTGGGCACGCTGGTGATCTTCACCTTCGACCCGAACATCCGCTAGAGCCCGGGGCTGACGAGACCATGCAGATCCACAAGTACGACACCGTCATCGTCGGCGCCGGTGGCGCCGGCATGCGCGCGGCCATCGAGTCGACCAAGCGCAGCCGCACCGCGGTGCTGACCAAGCTCTACCCCACGCGCTCCCACACCGGCGCCGCGCAGGGCGGCATGGCCGCCGCCCTCGCGAACGTCGAGGAGGACAACTGGGAGTGGCACACCTTCGACACGATCAAGGGCGGCGACTACCTGGTCGACCAGGACGCCGCCGAGATCCTGGCGAAGGAGGCCATCGACGCGGTCCTCGACCTGGAGAAGATGGGCCTGCCGTTCAACCGCACCCCGAACGGCACCATCGACCAGCGCCGCTTCGGCGGTCACAGCCGCAACCACGGCGAGGCCCCGGTCCGCCGGTCCTGCTACGCCGCGGACCGCACCGGCCACATGATCCTCCAGACGCTGTACCAGAACTGCGTCAAGGAGGGCGTGGAGTTCTTCAACGAGTTCTACGTCCTGGACCAGCTGATCAGCGAGGTCGACGGCGTCAAGAAGTCGGCCGGCGTCGTGGCGTACGAGCTGGCCACCGGCGAGATCCACGTCTTCCAGGCGAAGGCCGTGATCTACGCCTCCGGCGGCACCGGCAAGTTCTTCAAGGTGACCTCCAACGCCCACACCCTGACCGGTGACGGCCAGGCCGCGTGCTACCGCCGCGGTCTGCCGCTGGAGGACATGGAGTTCTTCCAGTTCCACCCGACGGGCATCTGGCGCATGGGCATCCTGCTGACGGAGGGCGCCCGCGGTGAGGGCGGCATCCTCCGCAACAAGGACGGCGAGCGCTTCATGGAGAAGTACGCGCCGGTCATGAAGGACCTCGCGTCCCGTGACGTCGTCTCGCGCTCCATCTACACGGAGATCCGCGAGGGCCGCGGCTGCGGTCCCGAGGGCGACCACGTCTACCTCGACCTCACCCACCTGCCGCCGGAGCAGCTCGACGCCAAGCTCCCGGACATCACCGAGTTCGCGCGCACGTACCTCGGCATCGAGCCCTACACGGACCCGATCCCGATCCAGCCGACCGCGCACTACGCCATGGGCGGCATCCCGACCAACGTCGCGGGCGAGGTGCTGGCCGACAACGACACCGTCGTCCCCGGCCTCTACGCCGCGGGCGAGGTCGCCTGTGTGTCCGTGCACGGCGCCAACCGCCTCGGCACCAACTCGCTGCTGGACATCAACGTCTTCGGCAAGCGGGCGGGCATCGCGGCCGCCGAGTACTCGGCGAAGGCCGACTACGTCGAGCTGCCGGAGAACCCGGCCCAGCTCGTCGCCGACCAGGTCGAGCGGCTGCGGAACTCCACCGGCACCGAGCGGGTCGCCGAGCTCCGCAAGGAGCTGCAGGAGACCATGGACGCCAACGTGATGGTGTTCCGCACCGAGCAGACGATCAAGACGGCCGTCGAGAAGATCGCCGAGCTGCGCGAGCGGTACCTCAACGTCTCCGTCCAGGACAAGGGCAAGCGGTTCAACACCGACCTGCTGGAGGCCATCGAGCTGGGCAACCTGCTCGACCTGGCCGAGGTCATGGCCGTGTCCGCGCTGGCGCGCAAGGAGTCCCGCGGCGGTCACTACCGCGAGGACTACCCCAACCGCGACGACGTCAACTTCATGCGGCACACCATGGCGTACCGCGAGGTCGACGCGGACGGCAAGGACTCGATCCGCCTCGACTACAAGCCGGTCGTCCAGACCCGCTACCAGCCGATGGAGCGTAAGTACTGATGAGCACCCCGACGCTCGAGAAGAGCGCGGCCTCGGCCGAGTCCGAGGCCCCCGCGCACCTGATCACGGTCACCTTCCGGATCCGCCGGTTCAACCCGGAGATCTCCGACGAGGCGACCTGGCAGGACTTCCAGCTGGAGATCGACCCCAAGGAGCGGGTCCTCGACGGCCTCCACAAGATCAAGTGGGACCACGACGGGACGCTGACCTTCCGGCGCTCCTGCGCGCACGGCATCTGCGGCTCCGACGCGATGCGGATCAACGGCAAGAACCGCCTGGCGTGCAAGACGCTGATCAAGGACATCAACCCCGCCAAGCCGATCACGGTCGAGCCCATCAAGGGCCTCACGGTCCTGAAGGACCTCGTGGTCGACATGGAGCCGTTCTTCCAGGCGTACCGCGACGTCATGCCGTTCCTCATCACCAAGGGGAACGAGCCGACCCGTGAGCGCCTGCAGACGGCGGAGGACCGCGAGCGGTTCGACGACACCACCAAGTGCATCCTGTGCGCGGCGTGCACGTCGTCCTGCCCGGTGTTCTGGAACGACGGGCAGTACTTCGGCCCGGCGGCCATCGTCAACGCCCACCGCTTCATCTTCGACTCGCGCGACGAGGCCGGCGAGCAGCGGCTGGAGATCCTGAACGACAAGGACGGCGTGTGGCGCTGCCGCACGACGTTCAACTGCACCGACGCGTGCCCCCGTGGCATCGAGGTCACCAAGGCGATCCAGGAAGTCAAGCGCGCGCTGATCACGCGCCGCTTCTGATCCTTTGACGCGCCCCTCGCACGGCGTGACGCGCGGGCCCCGCTCCCCTCACCGGGAGCGGGGCCCGCGCGTTTTCCGGTTCTTTCCCGGTTCTTTTTCCGGGCGCGCTTGACTCTGACATGATGTCAGGTGGGAGTCTCGGGGCATGACACAGAACACCGCCGCCACCGTCTCTCCCCTCCCCGGCCTCCCCGCCCTCGCCACCGCGGTCCGCGGCTCCGGGCCCGGCATCCTCCTCGCGCACGGCGCGGGCGGCAGCATCGCCGGCAACTTCACGCCGATCATCCCGGCCCTCGCCCAGGGCCACACCGTCGTCGCCCCCGACTACCCCGGTTCCGGCGACACCCCGCGCGCGGCGGAGCTCACGCTCGACGACCTCGCCGACGCGCTCGTGGCCTCGGCCACCGAGGCGGGCCTGGAGACCTTCACCCTCGTCGGCTACTCCCTGGGCACCCTGGTCTCCGTACGGGCGGCCGCCCGGCACCCCGAGCGGGTGCGCGGCCTGGTGCTGACCGCGGGCCTCGCCCGGCCCGACAACCGGGCCCTGGCCACCCTGGACCTCTGGCGCAAGCTGCTGGCCGACGGGGACACCGAAACCTTCGCCCGGCTGATCGCGCTGAGCGGCTTCGGGGCGCCGTTCTTCAACGCCGTACCCCGCGCCGAGCTCGGCGTCTTCTACAAGCTGCTGGCGAACGGCGTGCCCGCGGGCGCCTTCGAGCAGGCGGGCGTGGTGCAGGACAGCGACACCACCGGCGACCTCGCGGGGATCTCCGTGCCCACCCTGGTCATCGCCACGACCCTGGACACGCTGGTGACCCCCGACAACTCGCGGATGCTGGCGGACCGCATACCCGGGGCCGAGTACGCCGAGATCGAGGCGGGCCACGTCGTGATGGCCGAGCGCCCGGAGGAATGGGAGCGGCTGATCCTCGCCTTCCTCGCCAAGCACGGCCTCTGAGCACCCGCCTGAGGCCGCCTCAGATGCGGCCCAGCTCCCACAGCCGCCACATGCCCGTGCCGTCCGAGAGGTACTCCGTGCCGGAGATCCGGGAGTAGCCGAGGGTGTACTCCTTCTTCTGCCACAGCGGCAGCAGCGGGATGTCCTCGGCGACGATCTTCTGGATGGCGCGGAAGTCCTCGGCCACGCGGTTGCGCTGGGGGTTCTGCTGGGTCTCGCGGATGAGCCGGTCCACCCGGGCGCTGGAGTAGCCGGTGTGCAGCGCCGAATCCGCGCCCACCAGGGGGGTGGTGAAGGTGTCCGGGTCGGGGAAGTCGGCCAGCCAGGTGATGCAGTACGCGTCGTAGGCGCCCCGCGCGTAGCCCTGCTGGAACTCCTTCCACTCCACGTGCTCGACGGTCACCCGGAACAGCCCGGTGGCCTCCAGCTGCCTCTTCAGCAGGGCCGCCTCCTCGTCGGCGGCGGCCCCTTGGGAGTAGGCGAGGCGGAAGGCGACCGGCTGGGTGATGCCGGCCTTGCGCAGCAGGGTGCGGGCGCGCTCGGGGTCCGGCGCGGGGTAGGTGTCGAAGAACGAGGTGGTGTGGCCGGTGATGCCCTGCGGGATGAGGGAGTACAGCGGCTCGACCGTCCGCTGGTGCACGTCGCGGGCGAGGGCCGCGCGGTCGACGACGGCGGCGACGGCCCGGCGCACCGCGACCTCCTTCACCGGCGAGCCGTCGCGGAGGTTGAAGACCATCGAGCGGGCCCCGGCGCCGGCGTTCTCCCGCACGCGCACGCCGTCGTCCGAGGGGTCCATCCGGGCGAGGTCACGCGGGGGCATCTGGCGGCCGGTGACGTCGATGTCGCGCTGCTTCCACGCCCGGCTCATCCGCGCCGCGTCCCGGAAGTAGTGGATGGTCACCGTGCGGCCCGGGTCCTTGACCGCGCCCTTGTAGTGCGGCCTGGGCTTCAGCTCGGCCCGCTCGCCCGGCCGGTAGTCCGCCAGGAGGTAGGGGCCGGAGCCGTCCGCCTCGTGGCCGGGCCGCAAGCGGTCGGCGGGGTAGCGGGCGTGGTCGACGATGGATCCGGCGCCGGTGGCTATCTTGAACGGGAAGGTGGCGTCCGCGGTCTTCAGGCGGAAGGTCACCTTCCGCCCGGCGGTCTCCACCGACCGCAGCGTCTCCAGCAGCTGCCGGGGGCCCTGCGGGGACTTGATCCGCAGGATCCGGTCGAAGGAGAACTTCACGTCCTCGGCCGTCAGCGGGTGGCCGTTGCCGAACGTCAGGCCGGTGCGTAACTCGCACTCGTACGTCAGCAGGCCCCGGCCCCGGAACGCGCAGTCCTCCGCCGCGTCCGGCACCGGGGTGCTGCGCCCGGGGGCGAAGGTCAGAAGTGACTGGTAAACGTTGCCGTAGAGCGCCCAGGAGCCCGCGTCGTAGCCGCCCGCCGGGTCGAGCGCGGTGACGGTGTCGATGGTGCCGACGGCGATCGGCCGCCCCCCGTCGTCCGAGGACGACGACATACCGCAGCCCGTGACCCCCGCCGCCAGCAGCAACCCTGCGACGGCCCCCGCCGCGACCGCCCGCACCCGGACCCAACGCATCCCCGTGACCCCTCCGCCCAGTGATGCGCATCACTCAAACACACGAACGCGCGTGCGTCCCGGGAATCGGCCAAGTGATCACCGGCGGTCCGGAACGGGCCGGGGAGAAGGGCGCCGCGGGCCCGCGGGGGCTTCGGGCGGCGCCCGTCACACGGTCCCGTTATGACGTGCGCCGCAGCGCCCGGACGCCGCGCAACCCGATGAGTCCGACAGCCGTCCCCAGAAGAAATGAGGTGACCGCCAGCAGCAGGTGGACCCAGAAATACGCCGTCGGCTCGCCCGCGTCGTCAAAAGCGAGCCCGCTGCCGTCCTTCCACAAATTCTTCGCGAAGGTGATCCAGATGAACCAGCTCCACACCCCGAAGGCGAGCAGGAACCAGGACACGGGGCGGGAGAGGGTCAACGGCGTGCGAGGGGCGGCGGAGGTGTCCGCCGGAGAGGTCGGCATGGGTTTCAGTATGCGTTCGGCCGCCGGCACTGGTCCTATCGGGTCCCCACCGGGGGCGCGTGCCGGTGAGGCACCGTCCACGGACCGCGGGCGGCGGGGTACGTTCACCAGCGTGCCGACGACCTCACACCCCCCGCGCCGCGCCGCGACCCGACGCCACCGGGCCGTTCTCGCGGCCACCGTCTCGCTGCTGCTCCCGCTGATGACCGCCGCGCCCGCCCGCGCCGACAACCCGGCCGACGGCAAGGGCGCGCCCAAGGATCCGCCCGCTCAGATGTCGACGGTGGGCGGCGAGTTGCTGGGCCGGGAGGGCCCGCAGGTGCAGCTCGGGCCGGGCGCGCCGGCCCTGCCCAAGGACCTCAGCGGCCGCTCCTGGCTGGTGGCCGACGCCGAGTCCGGGGAGATCCTCGCCGCGAACAACGCCCACTGGAAGATGCCCCCGGCCTCCACCTTGAAGATGCTCTTCGCGGACACGGTGCTGCCCAAGCTCCCCCGCAACCAGACGCGCAGGGTGCTGCCCTCGGACCTGGCGGGCATGGGCGCGGGCAGCAGCGCCGTCGGCGTCAAGGAGGGCTCCACCTACACCGTCCACGACCTGTGGCTGGGGGTCTTCCTGCGCTCCGGCAACGACGCGGTGCGGGTGCTCTCGGCGATGAACGGCGGCATCCCGCGGACCGTCAAGGACATGCAGGCGCACGCGGACGAGCTCCAGGCGAAGGACACCCACGTCGTCAGCCCCGACGGGTACGACGCGGACGGACAGGTCTCCAGCGCCTACGACCTGACGCTGTTCGCCCGCTCCGGCCTGCAGAAGGCGGACTTCCGGGAGTACTGCTCGACGGTGACCGCGCAGTTCCCGGGCGAGGAGAAGCCGGGCAAGAAGCGGGAGAGCTCCACCATCGTCAACACCAACCGGCTGCTGACGGGTGAAGGGCTGCCCGCCCCCTACAAGGGCATGGCGGGGGTGAAGAACGGCTCCACGACGAAGGCCGGCAACACCTTCACCGGGGTCGCCCAGCACGACGGCCGGAAGCTGCTGGTCACGGTGATGAACCCGTCGAAGGCCGAGCTCTACCAGGTCTACAAGGAGACCGAGAAGCTGCTGAACTGGGGCTTCGAGGCGGCCGGGCACGTCAAGCCGGTCGGTGTGCTCGTCCCGCCCAAGGGCGCGACGGACAAGCCGGGCGGCAAGTCGGGCGGCGCCCTGGGCTCGTCGGAGCACGCGCAGGCGTCGGTGGCGGGCGGCACGGGCGGGATGTGGACGGCCGTGGGCATCGCGGGCGGCGTGCTGGCTGTGCTGGCCGTCGCGGGCTTCGTGGTGCACCGCCGTCACCCGCTGCCGGACCGGATGCGCCAGCGTCGCTGAGCCGCCCGGCAGCCCTCAGGCGGCGGACGGGCCGGTCTCCGGCCCCTCCGCCGCCTCGGGGGCCGGCTCCGCGGGGACGTCCCGGGAGAGCGACGGCGTGGCCGTCCACGCGGCGCAGAAGAGCGTCAGCTTCGCCGTGAAGTTGATCCACAGCAGCAGGGCGACCGGCGTGCCGAACGCCCCGTACATGCTCTTGGCCGCCACCCCTTGCAGATAGCCGCTCAGCAGCAGCTTCAGCAGTTCGAAGCCGACGGCGCCGATCAGCGCGCCGACGACCATGCGGCGCCGCTCGGGGAAGACGTCGGGCAGCCGGGAGAGCACGTAGAGCATCATCAGGAAATCGGCGAGGACGGCGATGCAGAAGCCCGCCACCGTCAGCAGCCCGCCGATGCCGTCCAGGTTGGCCGCCTCGACGACCCAGCCGACCGCCGAGGCCGCGAACGCCGAGCAGGCGAACGACAGCAGCGCGACCCCGCCCAGGCCCAGCAGCAGCACGAGGTCCTTGAGCTTGAGGACGACGGGGTTGCCGGGGTCCTCCTCCTTCTCCCACACCGCGCGCAGGCATTCGCGCAGGGAGCCGATCCAGCCCAGCCCGGTGAAGAGCAGCAGGGCGCCGGCGACGACCCCGACCGTGCCCGCGTTGTCGACCAGCGAGCTGAGGTCCAGCTGGCCGGAGATCCCGGGCACCTGCTCGGCGAGCTTCTGCTCCAGCTCGCGCATCTGCTCCCTGCTGAGCAGGGCCGCGCCGATGGCCGCGCCCACGGTGACCAGGGGGAACAGCGAGAGGAAGCTGGTGAAGGTGATCGCCGCGGCGAGCCGGGCCCACTTCACCCGGTCCAGGGTCTCGTAGGAGCGCCACGCGTGCGTGCGCATGAGCCGCGCGATCAGGGGTCCGATCGCCGGCAGCCGGGTCAGCCAGTCCATGGGCCACTCCTACCATCTCGGGGCAGGGTGTACGACTACCCCGAAAACGGCGTCCGACCGGCCGGGAGGCGCCTTGGTGCGCCCGGGGGCGCCCGGGCTAGCGGGAGGGCGCGGGAGGGCGTGAGACGCCCGTCTGGCGCGGTACGCCGGACTCCTCCGCGGCGGGCCCGAAGGGGTACTCCCGCTCCAGCCGCCACACGCCGTCGGCGCCCTGCTCGTACAGGGCGAAGCCGTTGATCGTCCAGGCGGCCTCGAAGTCGGCCAGCTCCGCGTAAGCCCGGTCCATGGCCTCCTCGGCGATGCCGTGGGCGATGGTGACGTGCGGGTGGTAGGGGAACTGCAGCTCGCGCGCGACGGGCCCGGAGGCGTCCCGGACGCGCTTCTGGAGCCAGGCGCAGGAGGAGGAGCCCTCGACCACGTTGACGTAGACGACGGGCGAGAGCGGGCGGAAGGTGCCGGTCCCGGACAGGCGCATCCGGAAGGGGCGGCCCAGGGCGGCCACCCCGGCGAGGTGCTCCTCGATCGCCGGCAGGCAGGAGTCGTCGACCTCGGTGGGCGGCAGCAGGGTGACGTGCGTGGGGATGCCGTGTGCGTGCGGGTCCCCGAAGCCCTCGCGGCGCTTCTGGAGGAAGCTGCCGTACGGCTCCGGGACCGCGATCGAAACGCCGAGCGTTACGGTCCCCATTGCGTTCTCCCTCCTGTGCGCCTGTACGTCCCCGTGGCCAGTGTGACGGCTGAGCCGCACCTGGTGCCAGGTTCGCTGGTCCCGTGCGCACGGGACCATGGGCCCCGCGCGCACGTCCGCGCGGGCCCGTCGGTGCTTCTGCCCTCGGTCCACCGCCGCCATGTGCGGACGGCCGTCCGCACGGCTCCGGCGTGTCGCCCGGAGCGCCGTCGTCAGTGCTTGGCGGGCAGGAAGCCCATCCGGTCGTACGCCTGTGCGAGAGTTTCGCCGGCGACGGCACGGGCTTTCTCCGCGCCCTTGGCCAGGACTGAGTCCAGCGTCTCGGGGTCGTCGAGATATTCCTGAGTACGAGCGCGGAACGGCGTCACCCACTCCACCATGACCTCGGCGAGGTCGGTCTTGAGCGCACCGTAGCCCTTGCCCTCGTACTTCTGCTCCAGTTCCGGGATTCCGGTACCGGTCAGCGTGGCGTAGATGGTGAGCAGATTGCTGACGCCCGGCTTGTTCTCGGCGTCGAAGCGGATCACCGTGTCGGTGTCGGTGACCGCGCTCTTGATCTTCTTCGCGGAGACCTTGGGCTCGTCCAGCAGGTTGATCAGGCCCTTGGTCGTCGACGCCGACTTGCTCATCTTCGCCGTCGGGTCCTGCAGGTCGTAGATCTTCGCCGTCTCCTTGACGATGTGCGCCGAGGGCAGGGTGAAGGTGTCACCGAAACGGGCGTTGAAGCGGTCGGCGAGGTCGCGGGTGAGCTCGATGTGCTGGCGCTGGTCCTCGCCCACCGGGACGGCGTCCGCCTGGTAGAGGAGGATGTCGGCGACCTGGAGGATCGGGTACGTGAACAGACCCACCGTGGTCTGCCCGGCGCCCTGCTTGGCGGACTTGTCCTTGAACTGCGTCATCCGCGACGCCTCGCCGAAGCCCGTCAGGCAGTTCATCAGCCAGCCGAGCTGGGCGTGCTCGGGCACGTGGCTCTGCACGAAGAGGGTGCAGCGCTCCGGGTCGAGCCCGGCGGCCAGCAGCTGGGCCGCGGCGATGCGGGTGTTGGCCCGCAGCTGCGCCGGGTCCTGCGGGACGGTGATCGCGTGCAGGTCGACGACCATGAAGAACGCGTCGTGGGTCTCTTGCAGCGCCACGTACTGCCGGATCGCGCCGAGGTAGTTCCCGAGGTGGAACGAGCCTGCGGTGGGCTGGATACCGGAGAGAGCGCGCGGACGATCGAGGGCCATGCGCACATTCTCTCAGGTGTCGAACCGGACTCGGTCCGGCGGTGGGGGTGGAGGTGTAGAAAGTGAAGAGCAGCATGCCCCGCACACCGAACGGAGCACACGTTGACGTCCACGGAACGGTCCACCGAGCGCGGCATCGCCGCCGCCGACGCCCACAGCGCGCACAACTACCACCCGTTGCCGGTCGTCGTCGCCTATGCCGAGGGCGCGTGGATGACCGACGTCGAGGGGAAGCGCTACCTCGACATGCTCGCCGGATACTCGGCCCTCAATTTCGGCCACGGCAACCGGCGTCTGATCAACGCCGCGAAGGCGCAGCTCGATCGGGTGACGCTCACCTCGCGCGCCTTCCACCACGACCGTTTCGCCGACTTCTGCTCCGAGCTGGCCGCACTGTGCGGCAAGGACATGGTCCTGCCGATGAACACCGGCGCGGAGGCGGTCGAGACGGCCGTGAAGACCGCCCGCAAGTGGGGTTACCGCGTCAAGGGCGTACCGGACGGCCAGGCGAAGATCGTCGTGGCGGGCGGGAACTTCCACGGCCGCACCACGACGATCGTCAGCTTCTCCACGGACGAGGAGGCCCGGGCGGACTACGGCCCGTACACGCCGGGCTTCCAGATCGTCCCGTACGGCGATCTGGACGCCCTGACCGCCGCCGTGGACGACAACACGGTCGCGGTGCTGCTGGAGCCCGTCCAGGGCGAGGCGGGCGTGCTCGTGCCGCCCGCCGGGTACCTCGCGGGCGTGCGGCGCGTGACCGCCGAGCGGGGCGTGCTGTTCATCGCGGACGAGATCCAGTCCGGGCTGGGCCGGACCGGGCGGACCTTCGCCTGCGACCACGAGGGCGTGGTGCCCGACATGTACGTCCTGGGCAAGGCGCTCGGCGGCGGGGTGGTGCCGGTGTCGGCCGTGGCGGCCTCCCGCGAGGTGCTGGGGGTCTTCCGGCCCGGCGAGCACGGCTCGACGTTCGGCGGCAATCCGCTGGCGTGCGCGGTGGCCCTGGAGGTCATCCACATGCTGAAGTCCGGGGAGTTCCAGCAGCGGGCCGCCGAGCTGGGCGAGCACCTCCACCACGAGCTGGGGCTCCTGGTGGGCGGCGGCGCGGTGGACGCCGTGCGCGGGCGCGGGCTGTGGGCGGGCGTCGACGTCTCCCCCGCCAAGGGCACCGGGCGGCAGATCTCCGAGCGGCTGATGGAGCGCGGCGTCCTCGTCAAGGACACCCACGGCTCCACGATCCGCATCGCCCCGCCCCTGGTGATCAGCAAGGAGGACCTGGACTGGGGCCTGGACCAGCTCCGGGCGGTCCTGGGCTCCTGACGGGCCCGCCGGCGGGAGGGCGGCACGGCGCGGTGCCGCCCCGTCCCGGCCGGGGCCGGCGCCCCGGGCGGCGGCTCAGACGTCGTAGTTCTCGTCGAAGGTGTCGCGGTCCCGCTGCCAGTGCTCCTGGTGCTCCTGGCGGGCCTTCTCCCGGGCCTTGTCCCCGGCCTGGCGGGTCCGCTGCTCCTGCTGACCCTTCGCCGCGTGCTGGTGCTCCGCGTGCTGCGCGCCCGAGCCCTTGCGTCCCTGTCTGTCCTGCTTGCCCATCGCGGTTCACTCCCAGCGGATGACGGGATTGCTCACGCGGCCAGGCTGACACGGTGCGCGGGGCCCCGCATCTCCGCCCTCAGCGGATCACGTGCGGCAGGAACCTGGCGTACTCGTCCGTGATCGGGCCCGCCGACTCGCGGATCCCCAGGCCCGCCGGTTCCCCCTCCACCACCCAGGCGCCGAGCACCACGCGGTTGCCGTCGAAGCCGGGCAGCGGGGCCAGCTCCTGGTAGCAGCACGGCTCGTCCCGGACGACCGGCTCCGCGCCGCCCTCGTGGAGCGTCACGCCCGCGCCCTCGCGGCCCAGCAGCGGCTTGGCGGCGTAGCCGGGCCCGGCGGCCAGCTCGCGGGGCCCGTCCAGGTAGGAGGGCAGGAGGTTCGGATGGCCGGGGAAGAGCTCCCAGAGCACGGCCAGGAGGGCCTTGTTGGACAGCAGCATCTTCCAGGCCGGCTCGATCCACAGGGTCGAGCCCGTGCCGCCGCCGTTGTCGAGCGTGTCCAGGGCCTGCGGGCCGAAGCGGTCCGTGGTCAGCCACTCCCACGGGTAGAGCTTGAAGCAGGCCCGGACGAACCCGTACCGCTCGTCCACGAAGCGGCCGGACATCCGGTC
Organism: Streptomyces sp. NPDC046215; assembly: GCF_040646215.1. Taxonomy (NCBI): domain Bacteria; kingdom Bacillati; phylum Actinomycetota; class Actinomycetes; order Kitasatosporales; family Streptomycetaceae; genus Streptomyces; species Streptomyces sp. NPDC046215. The sequence goes on from NZ_JBEYZW010000091.1 coordinate 22,881, forward strand.
CCAGCCGATGTTCTCCACCGTGATCGCCCGGGTGGTGAGCCCGGCCTGCTCGGCGGTCTCGCGCAGGTAGGCGACCGTCATCAGGTCCTCGCCGAGCTCGTCGGCCGCGGAGTGCGCGAAGTGCAGGGGCGCACCGGGCGGCAGCAGGGGCGCCTGCCGCTTCCAGGCGTCGACGAGCCGCTCGTGGAGGGAGTTCCACTGGTCGGCGTCGGGGAAGCAGTCCTCCATCCAGAACCACTGGGCGCTGGCGGCCTCCACCAGGGAGGTGGGGGTGTCGGCGTTGTACTCCAGCATCTTCGCCGGGCCGCGCCCGTCGTAGCGCAGGTCGAACCGCCCGTAGACGGAGGGCAGTTCGGAGCGCCGGCGCCAGGACTCGGCGATCAGGGCGGCCAGCCGGGCGTCGGTGATGCCGAGGTCGGCGAAGCGGTCGCGGGCCACGATGTGCGCGGCGGCGGCCAGACACATCTCATGGAGCTCCGCCACGGTCTCCTCCAGCGCCTCGATCTCGCCGAGGCCGAAGGAGTAGTACGCGCTCTCGTCCCAGTACGGGCGCAGGGAGCCGTCCGGCTGGCGGGTGAGGGGGTAGATCACGCCCTGCTCCTCGACGGTGGCCTGCCACCCGGGGCGGGGCGTGGTGCGGTGGCGCTGCACGGCGCTCAGCCCCCGCCCGAGCCCGAGCCGGAGCAGCCGAAGCCGCCCCGGTCGACGGCCTGGCTCTTGCTGAAGGTGCCGCGGTCGGCGAAGCCGCCGGACTTGTCGGAACCGTAGTACCAGCGGCCGGAGGACGAGCCGCCGCCGGAGCCGGAACTCGATCCGGAGCCCTTGGACTTGCAGGACGTGGAGTCGACGACCCGGTAGCCCTTGACCGCGTCGTAGCTGTTCGGGTCGACGCAGCGCTTGTCGGGTTCGGATCCGCAGGAGGTCAACGCCGTTGCCAGCGCGCCCATCCCGCCCAGTATCACCGTGGACGACCGCAGCCGTCGCCGTGCCTTCGTCTTCTTCTCCGCCATGGAGCTGACCCCCGTCAGGTTGAACTCGTGCAAGCCCGTTCACCCTAAAGGGCGAGTGGGTGGCTGGAAACGGCGGGGAACCAGGGGCGGTATGCACTCCTTGGGGCGATCTGTCGGCCGGTGTCCGGTGGCGCGTCGGCCGAAACTCCGCACGGCCTTCGGTAACAGCGCACACGGGGGCAGGGCGACGCCATAGGGTGCAAACCGTGGCAGAACAGAATGCGAGTCGGCGGGCCAGGCTCGCCGCGGAGACCGGGCGGGAGATCAAGGCGGTCGCGCTCACGCTCCTGGCCACCGGCGGGCCGGAGGCCGTCTCGCTGCGCGCCATCGCCCGGGAGATGGGGACGACGGCCGGGGCCGTCTACGGCTACTACCCCTCCCGGGACAACCTGGTCGCCTCACTGATCGGCGACGTCGGCACCGCGCTCGTCGACGCCGCGGAGGCCGCCGCCGCGGAGGCCCCCGGCGCTGACGCGGCGGCCCGCGTCCTGGCCTGGGCCCACGCCTTCCGCGACTGGTCCCTGGCCCACCCCGAGGGCTTCCGGCTCCTGCACGGGGACGCGGCGGGCGGCCACCGCGTCCCGGGGTACGGGCCGGCGGCCGAGGCCGGGGCCCGCGCCTGCGCCGGGCTGGCCACTCTGATCGCCGCCGCCCGGCCGGCCGGGGAGGACCCACCGGGTGCCGACGCGCCCGCGTGGCCGGACTTCGAGCCCGCCTTCGCCGCTCGCATCCGCGCCCGCTGCCCGGAGCTGCCCCCGGACGCCGTGGCCCTGGCCCTGCGGGCCCGGGGCCGGATGCACGGGCTGGTGGCCCTGGAGATCCACGGGCATCTGCGCTCTGTGACGAGGGACCCGGGCAAGCTCTATCGGGCTGAAATGGCGGATTTGGTGCGGTCGTTGGGGCTGACGGTGGCCGCCTAGGGCGGCGGGTCGTGGGGGTGCACCACCGCTGCGCGACACAGCACAGCAGCCCGTCCGGCGATTGAGGACGCGCCCGCAGGGCGCTCGCCGCCGCAGGCGGCAAACCGTCACCCCTCCGGCGGCAACACCCGCAGCAACGCTGCAACCGCACCCGCGAACGCGTGGTCCGGCGGCGTGCCGTAGCCGACGATCAGTCCTTCCCGGGCGGCCCCGGCAGCGGCAGCGTCGTGGCGGAAGCGGGAGAGGCCCTCCACCGCCAGGCCCTGCCAGCCGGCGGCCTGGAGGGTGGGGCGCTCGGTGCCGGGCGGGAGTTCGAGGACGGCGTGCAGGCCCGCGGCGATCCCGGTGACCCGGATGTGCGGGGCCTGCTCGGCCAGGGCGGCCACCAGCTGGTCGCGGCGGCGCCGGTAGCGGAGCCGCATCGCGCGTACGTGACGGTCGTAACCGCCGCTGTTGAGGAACTCGGCGAGCGTGAGCTGGTCGAGGACGCCGGAGCTCCACTCCCCCGCCCGCTTGAGGGCGAGCACGTCGCCCACCAGGTGTTCCGGCAGCACCATCCAGGAGAGCCGCAGTCCCGGCGCGAGGGCCTTGCTCGCCGTGCCGAAGTAGGCGACCCGCTCAGGGCTGAGCCCCTGAAGGCAGCCGACCGGCTGGCGGTCGTAGCGGAACTCGCCGTCGTAGTCGTCCTCCAGGATCAGCCCGCCGGTGCGGGTGGCCCAGTCGACGACGGCCGCGCGCCGCTCGGGGTGCAGCGGCGCCCCGGTGGGGAACTGGTGGGCGGGGGTGAGCAGCACGGCCCGGACGGTCTTGTTCCGCTCCAGCGCGGCGACATCGGCACCGTGCCCGTCCACCCCGAGCGGGGCGCACCGCACGCCGTTGCGGTCGAGGGCCTCGCGGTGGAACCAGAGCCCGTACTCCTCGACACCTACCTCGCGGGTGCCGCGGCGCCGCAGGACCCGGCTCAGCAGGGAGATCCCCTGGGTGAAGCCCGCGCACACCACGATCCGCTCGGGGTCGGCGCGCACCCCGCGGGCCCGGGCCAGGTAGTCGGCGAGGGCGGTCCGCAGTTCGGGGCGGCCGCGCTCGTCCGGGAAGCCGAACGCGTCGTTCGGCGCGGCCGCCAGGGCCCGGCGGGCGGCAGCCAGCCAGGCGGCGCGCGGGAAGGCGGCGACGTCGGCGGTGCCGGGCCGCAGGTCGTAGGCGGGGCGGCGGGCGGTGCGGGGCGGGGTGGTGCGGCGCTCGGGGGCGCGGGGCGCGGCGCGGCGGGCGACGCGGGTGCCGGAGCCCTGGCGTGCGGTGAGCCAGCCCTCGGCGACCAGCTCGCCGTAGGCGTCGGCGACGGTGTTGCGGGCCAGGCCGAGGTCGCCGGCGAGGGAGCGGGAGGAGGGCAGCCGGGTGTCGGGGGCGAGGCGGCCGGTGCGGACGGCCTCGCGCAGGGCGCGGGTGAGGCAGGCCCGCACCCCGCCGGGGCCGGACAGGTCGAGGTGCAGGTCGGCGCCGGTGCCCCCGGCGGCCCCGGCCCCCGCAATGGCCCACGTTTTCTCCATGGGAATGGACCATACCCGTGGGCTACCGCGGACCTAGGGTCGTCCATATGACGACTGACACCCCTGTGAACACGACCGACACGAACGGCACCGGCACCCACCACCACGGCCCCCGGATGCGGATGCACGAGCTGGCCCCCGAGGTGCAGAAGGCGATGATGGGCCTGGAGCGCGCCGCCCGCAAGGGCCTGGAGCCGACCCTGATCGAGCTGGTCAAGATCCGCGCCTCGCAGCTCAACCACTGCGCGTTCTGCCTCGACATGCACACCAAGGACGCCCGCCGGGCGGGCGAGAGCGAGGAGCGGATCTTCCTCCTCAGCGCCTGGGAGGAGGCCACCGGCTTCTACACGGAGAAGGAGCAGGCGGCCCTCGCCCTCACCGAGGCCGTCACGGTCCTCACCGACGGCTTCGTCCCCGACGCCGTCTACGAGCGGGCCGCCCGCAGCTTCGGCGAGCAGGAGCTCGCCCAGCTCATCGCCATGATCGTCACCATCAACGCGTGGAACCGCATCGGCGTGACGACCCGGCTGACGCCGGGCCTTTACCAGGTGGCGAATCACTGACCTCCGGGTACCGGGATGCACCACCGCTGCGCGGCGGTGTCCTCAAGCGCCGGACGGGCTAATAGCCCGTCCGGCGCTTGAGGAC
>NZ_JBEYZW010000092.1:0-26639 GCF_040646215.1 Streptomyces sp. NPDC046215
GCCGCCATGGCCGAGATCAACGCCTGGCACCGGGACCGCTCCCCCTTCTTCCGCTCGCTCCACGACGCCCCCGCGCACCCATGACATCTGTCATCGTCGGCACACGACGGCTGACACTGCACACACCCGCGCTGACCAGGCACGATGGTGCGTATGACCACTACAGCCAGCACGTTCACGGGGGACGGGCGCCGCACCGGCGCCCCCGTGGTCAGCTTTGAGAACGTCAGCAAGAACTACGGCGAGGTACGCGCCGTCGCGGATCTGGACATCCAGCTCCACCCGGGGGAGACCGTCGCCCTGCTCGGCCCCAACGGGGCGGGCAAGTCCTCCACGCTCGACCTCCTCCTCGGGCTGCGCAACCCCGACGCCGGGCGGGTCGAGGTCTTCGGCACCACCCCGCAGCGGGCCATCGCAGAGGGCAAGGTCGGGGCGATGCTCCAGTCCGGCGGTCTGATGGAGGACGTGTCGGTCCGTGAGCTGGTCCGGCTGGCCTGCGCCCTGCACCCCCGCTCCCACCCCGTCGAGCAGGTCCTGGAGCGGGCGGACCTCACCGAGATCGCCGGCCGGAAGGTCAACAAGCTCTCCGGCGGCCAGGAACAGCGCGTACGGTTCGCGCTCGCCACGGCCGGCGCCAACGAACTCATCGTCCTGGACGAGCCGACGACCGGCATGGACGTCTCCGCCCGGCAGGCGTTCTGGGGCGTGATGCGCGGCCAGGCGCGGGAGGGCCGCGCCATCCTGTTCGCCACGCACTACCTCGAAGAGGCCGACGCGATCGCCGACCGGGTGATCGTCCTGCACCGCGGGCGGGTGCTCGCCGACGGCTCGGCCGCCGAGATCAAGGCGAAGGCCGGGGCCCGGCGCGTCGTCTTCGACCTGGACGGCCCCGTCAGCGAGGCCGCCCTGCGCGAACTGCCCTTCCTGTCCTCCCTGGAGGTCTCCGGCCGCACCGTGCGCATCCAGTCGCACGACGCCGACGCGACCGTCCACGCCGTCTACGGGCTGGGGCTCTTCCCGCGCAACCTGGAGGTCGCGGGCCTCGGCCTGGAGCAGGCCTTCATCGCCATCACCGACGCAGCGACCGCCGAGGAGGCGGGCCGATGATCACCCTGGTCAAGCTTGAGATCGCGCGCACCCTGCGCAACAAGAAGTTCATGTTCTTCTCGGTCGTCTACCCGGCCGCGCTCTACCTGATGATCGCCGGCGGCGCGAGCAGCACGGAGACCGTCGGGGACACCGGCCTGACCCTCCCGGTGCTGATGATGGTCTCCATGGCCTCCTTCGGCGCGATCACCGCCGTCCTCGTGGGCAACAGCGAGAAGATAGCCAAGGAGCGCGAGAAGGGCTGGGTGCGCCAGCTGCGCCTGACCGCCCTGCCGGGCCGCGGCTACGTGGCGTCGAAGGTCGCCTCGGCCGCCGTCGTCGCGCTCCCCTCGATCCTGGTCGTCTTCGCCATCGCCGCGCTCGTCAAGGACGTGCGGTTCGACGCGGCGTGGCAGTGGTTCGCGCTGACGGGCGCGATCTGGGCCGGCAGCATCGTCTTCGCCGCCCTCGGCGTGGCCGTCGGCTACCTCGCCACCGGGGACGCCGTCCGCCCCCTCACGATGATCATTTACTTCGGCCTGTCGATGCTCGGCGGCCTGTGGATGCCGACGACGACCTTCCCCGACTGGCTGCAGAAGGCCGCCGAGTGGGTGCCCACCCACGCCTACGCGGCCCTCGGCCAGGCCATCGAGCAGGGTGACGCCCCCCACTTGCGCGACGTGAGCATCCTCTTCGCCTATCTTGTCCTCTTCGCCGGTGCGGCCGCGTGGCTGTACCGCAAGGACACCCGCAAGGGCTGAGCGGGACGCGGGGGACGGGCAGATGGCAAGAGAGCGGTACCTCCGGCGGGCCTGGCGCTCCCTCAGGGAGAACGACGACACCCCGGAGTTCTCGATGGGCATCGGCGTCCAGCCGGCGAACCGCCGGCAGTCGACGGTGAAGCTGCTGTGGATCTCCATCTGGTTCGCCTACCTGGCCGCGCCCGTCGAGGACCTGCTCGGCGACCACCACACGGCGGTCGCCGACGCCCTCGGCTGGGCGGGCTTCGTGGCCTACGTCGCCGCCTACCTCCTCCTCGTCTTCCGGCACACCTCGCGGCCGATGGAACAGGGCCGGATCGCCCTGCTGCTCGGGATGCTCATGGCCCTGGCGACCGTGCTGTCGCTGACGCTCGGCGCCGCCTGGCTCGTGCTGTACGTGTACGCCTGCGTGGCCTGCGGCGCGGCCCTGCCCATCCGGCAGGCGCGCACCGCCATCCCGCTGATCACCGTGGTGCTCGTGGCCGCCGGGTTCGGCCTGCCGGGCGCCCACGACTTCCTGCCGGCCCTGGTCATCCCGGCGCTGCTCGGCGGCTTCGCGATGTCCGGGGTCCGGCAGATGGTGCTGACCGCCCGGGCGCTGCGCGAGGCCCGGGCCACCGTCGCGCACCTCGCCGCCAACGAGGAGCGGCTGCGGCTCGCCCGCGACCTGCACGACCTGCTCGGCCACTCGCTGTCCCTCATCACGCTCAAGAGCGAGCTGGCGGGGCGGATGCTGCCGGGCCGGCCCGAACAGGCCGCCCAGCAGGTCGCGGACATCGAGAGGGTCAGCCGGCAGGCCCTGGTGGACGTGCGGGAGGCGGTGAGCGGCTTCCGCCGCCCCACGCTGGAGGCGGAGATCGCGGGGGCCCGTACGGCACTGGCCGCCGCGGGCATCGCCCTGGACACCGGCACGGCCGCGGCCGCCCACGCCGACCTGCCGCCCGACGAGGAGAGCGCGCTGGCCTGGGCGCTGCGCGAGGGGGTCACCAACGTGGTCCGGCACAGCGGGGCCCGCCGGTGCCGGGTGACGGTCGAGGAGCCGGGCGCGGAGCTGCGCCTGACGGTCGCGGACGACGGCGGCGGCCCGGCACGCCCCTACGGCAACGGCCTGACGGGCCTGGCCGAACGCCTGGCCCTCGTGGGCGGCCGCCTCGAAACGGGCCCGGGCCCCAAGGGCGGCTTCCACCTGCGGGCGTACGTCCCGCTGTCCCGGGACCGGGGGCCCGACGGCGGGGTCTGAGGGCCGGCCCGGCCCCGCCGTCGGGCCGCCGACCGCGGCCCCCGGCGGCCGCCCGGCCGCCGTCTACCCTGACGCTGTGAACGAGCAGCCCGACGCCCCCGCCCCCGACAGCAGACGGACCATCCGGGTCCTCCTCGCCGAGGACCAGTCCATGGTCCGGGAGGCGCTGGCCGCGCTGCTCGGGCTGGAGGGCGACATCGACGTCGTCGCCCAGGTCGCCCGGGGCGACGAGGTCCTCGACGCCGCCCGCGCCCACGCCCTCGACGTGGTGCTGCTCGACATCGAGATGCCGGGCATGACGGGGCTCGACGCCGCCGCCCTGGTCCACCGGGAGCTGCCGGAGCTCAAGGTGGTGATCCTGACGACCTTCGGCCGGCCGGGGTACCTGCGCCGGGCGATGGAGTCGGGCGCCGACGCCTTCCTGGTCAAGGACGCCCCCGCGGCCCGGCTCGCCGACGCCCTGCGGCGGGTGCTGCGCGGCGAGCGGGTCATCGACCCGACGCTCGCCGCCGCCGCGCTCGCGGAGGGCGCGAACCCGCTGACCGACCGCGAGCGCGCGGTGCTCACCGCCTCCGCGGACGGCTCGACCAACGCGGAGCTGGCCACGGCCCTCCACCTCTCCCACGGCACCGTGCGCAACTACCTCTCCACCGCCATCCAGAAGACCGGCGCCCGCAACCGCGCCGAAGCCGTCCGGATCGCCCGGGACAAGGGCTGGCTCTGACCCCTGCCGGCCGGGTGCCCGCCGCGGCGCGGCGCGGCCGGGACCAAAGCCCCTTCGGCCGCGACCTGCGGCACGGGATCATGGATGTGTCGCACAGCCGTCACCGAGCCGTCGTAAGGTCCGTACGCACGTGCGGAACCGCACGGGCGGTACGTCAGGAGGATTCGGGAGGAGGGAGGCAGCCGTGCACCTCAGACGCGTCCCCGACGGCGGCCGGACCCTGACGGTCCTGCTGATCGCCGCCCTCGTCGCCCTGGCCGTGCTGGACTGCATGACGGGCACCCGGCTGCGCCTGGCCCTGGTGGCCAGCGTCATGCCGCTGATCGCCGCCCGGCTGTGCTCCTTCCGGCGCACCGTCGTCGTCTCCGGGCTGTTCGCCGCCGCCCAGGTGCTGATCCACTGCGTGGTCGTGCCGGAGTGGGACACCCTCGCCGCCCTGGTGGCCGTCCTGGGGGCGCTGCTGGTCGCCGGGTTCGCCGTGGCGCTGTGCGCGGCCCTGCTGGAGCGCGAGGCGGCCTACGACCGCACCCGGATGGTCGCCGACGCCGTGCAGCGCACCATGCTGCGCGAACTGCCGATCACCGCGGGCCGGCTGCGGGTCGCCGGGTTCTACATCTCCGCCCAGGAGGGGGCGCGCGTCGGCGGGGACATCTACGAGGTGGTGGACAGCCCCTACGGGCAGCGCGTCCTGATCGGGGACGTCCAGGGCAAGGGCATGCCGGCCATCGGCGCCGGGCACGCCGTGCTCACCTCCTTCCGGGAGGCGGCGTACCACGAGGCCGCCCTGGAGGCCGTCGCCGACCACATGGAGAGCGCGCTCCTCCGGCACAACAGCGCCCTGTCCCTGACCGGCACGGAGGAACGGTTCGTCACCGCGATGCTGCTGGAGGTCCGCGGCCCCGAGGACCCCACCCGCGTCCTGTCCTGCGGCCACATCCCCTACTACCTGATCCGCGGCGACGAGGTCGAGGAGCGCCTCCCCGGCCACTTCGGCCTGCCCCTGGGCCTCGGCGTGCTGACCGGCGAACCCCGCCTCGGCGTGGAGGTGCCGCCCGACCCGCACGAATGGGTGGTGCTGTGCACCGACGGCGTCACCGAGGCCCGGGACGCCGAGGGCCGCTTCTACCCCCTGCGCGAGCGCCTGACCCGCTGGACCCGCCTGGAACCCGCCGACCTGGCCCGGGCGCTCCGCGCGGACCTGGAGCGGTACACCGGCGGCGACCTCAAGGACGACGCGGCGGTGCTGATCGTGCGCAACGCGCACACCTGCGGCGAGCGGCGCGAGCGGAACCCGGCCGCCCGGCTCCTCGGCCAGGGCGGCGCCCGGTGACGGCCGGGCCGGGGCGTCAGTTCAGCATCGCCCGGGCCGCCCGCGCCTGGCGGCGCACCGACTCGGCCACGGCCGGTTCCAGCGCGTCGACGACCTCCGCGTACTCCTCCAGCTCGTGCGCACCGCCCGCGAAGTCCCCCCGCTCCACGAGCAGCTCCGCGCGCTCGTAGCGCAGCCGCGCGGGATGGCTGGGCAGCAGCAGGGACAGCTCGACCGCCCACAGCTGGACGTCGCTGCGCTCGGGGCGGGCGGCGGCCCAGGCGCGAATGTTGTTCAGCACCCGCAGCACGATCTCCAGCGGCTCGGCGGGGGAGAACATCGAGGGCGCCAGCGGGGTGCCCGTCGCTCCCGCGACCAGCAGCCCGGCGTCCTCGTCGGTCAGCGGCCGCCCGCCGTCGAACGGGTCGGCCAGCAGGTGCCGCCCGTAGGGGTCGCCGAAGCCGACGACGAAGTGGCCGGGCAGCGCCACCCCGTACACCGGCGCGCCCGCCCGCCGGGCCACCTCCATCCACACCACGGACAGCAGGATCGGCAGCCCGCGCCGCCGCAGCAGCACCTCGCCCAGGAGCGAGGACTCCAGGCGCCGGTAGTCGGCGGGGGAGCCGTGGAAGCCGCAGCGCTCGCCGAGCAGCTCCGCGAGCGCCTCGGCCCACCGCGCGGGCGCGTCCTGCCGGCTCAGGGCGGGCAGCAGCCCCGCCAGCCGGTCCAGCTCTATCTGGGCGGCGTCGATCGCGTCCTCGCCCGCCGCCGGGTCGGCCTCGGCGGCGATCAGCAGGCACAGCAGCGCGAGGTCGGGCCGCTCCTCCCGTGCCGCTTCGGCGAACCGCTGCCGCCGGGCAGTGCTCTCGTACATAAGGTGCCTCGTACCCGCTCGGGGCGGTGGGGGAGCCCACCACCGGCTTCCATGGTGCGGCGCGGCCGCGGTTATCGCCGGACTTCGCGCCGGTAGTGGTAGGCGTGGTGGGTGGTGAAGCCGAGGTTGTCGTAGAGGGCCGCGGCCCCGCCGTTGCCGGTCTCCACCTGGAGGTACGCCGCCGAGGCCCCCTCGTCCAGCGCCTGCCGGGCCAGCCGGGCCATGACCAGGGTGGCCAGCCCCCGCCGGCGGTGGTCCTCGCCCACGGCCACGGCGGAGAAGCCCGCCCACCGCCCGTCGACCGCACAGCGCCCGACGGCCGCGGGCAGCTCCTCGCCGGCGGCCCCCGGCACCGTCGCGAACCACACGGACGGCCCGCCCGTCAGCACGCCCAGCGCGTCGGCGGCGGACGCGGCGGTACGCCCGTACGCGCGCAGCCACGCCTCGTCCGGCTCCCGGGCGAGGAGCACCCGGCCGATGTCGGCGGCGGTGTCCGCGAGGGGGGCCAGCGCGGCCGTCCGTATCAGGGCGTGCCGCTCGGCGGTCCAGCCGCGCCGGACCAGCTCGGCGTCCAGGAGGTCGTCGCCCTCGGGGTCGCCCGTGGTGACCTGCACCAGCGCGGGCAGCCCGCGCTCCGCGTACCAGGCGACGGCCCGGTCCACGGCGGCCGCGAGCGGCAGCCCGCAATCGCCCAGGGGCAGGACCGAGTTGGCCCGCGCGGTGAAACCGCCCGCCGCGCGCAGCGTCCACCCGCCCAGCCGGCCGGTCTCCCGTGCCGGCCAGCCGCGGGTCGCGATCTCCTGGAGCTCGCGCACGCTGGTGGCGGGGCCCCGGCGCCGCGCGGGGGCCGCCGGAACGACCTTGCCCGCGACGAGCGACGCCTCGGGAACCTCCACCGTCTCACCGTTCCGTCGTGTGATCCGGAGCACACCGCCGCTCCAGGAGTCGAGCACGCCGACGGTATCGGTGAACCGCTCGGCGGACCTGCCGGAGTCGTTCAGCCGCCGCACAGATACCCTTTTTCCCAGATCGGCGGTACTGATCCGGATTTCCAGCCGTCCGCCCGTGGTGAATTCCACAGCTCTCCTCGCCCCTCTTGTTCGTCAAGTGCCCGGGAACGGAGATACTAGGTGTGGGCATCGACGACGCCGCGCTCCCGCGCGAGATGAGCCCTACCGAGGAGGAACGACAGCGTGACCTACGTCATCGCGCAGCCTTGTGTCGACGTGAAGGACAAGGCGTGCATCGAGGAGTGCCCCGTCGACTGCATCTACGAGGGCTCCCGGTCCTTGTACATCCACCCGGACGAATGCGTCGACTGTGGTGCCTGTGAGCCGGTCTGCCCGGTCGAAGCGATTTTCTACGAGGACGACACTCCTGAGGAGTGGAAGGACTACTACAAGGCGAACGTCGAGTTCTTCGACGAGCTCGGTTCGCCCGGTGGTGCCTCCAAGCTCGGCCTGATCGAGCGTGACCACCCCTTCATCGCCGCGCTGCCGAAGCAGAACGAAGACCACTGATCTTCGGCGCAGCGCAGCCCCGGCCCCGACGGCACTGCCTGCCGTGCGGGGCCGGAGCCATTTCCGCCCGACCCGCCCGTCCCGCCCGTCCGCCGAGGACCTACCGCACGTAAGAGAGCGAGCGCACCCGTGGGCCCAGTCTCCTCCCGCCTCCCCGCCTTCCCCTGGGACCGGCTCGACCCCTACAAGGCGACGGCCGCCGCCCACCCCGACGGCATCGTGGACCTGTCGGTCGGCACCCCGGTCGACCCGGTGCCCGAGCTGATCCGGCAGGCGCTCACGGACGCCGCCGACAGCCCCGGCTATCCCACGGTGTGGGGCACGGCGGCCCTGCGCGACGCGCTCACCGGCTGGGCGGAGCGCCGGCTGGGCGCCCGGGGGCTGACCCACACCAACGTGCTGCCGGTCGTCGGGTCCAAGGAGCTGGTGGCCTGGCTGCCGACGCAGCTCGGGCTCACCGCGGGCGACAGGGTCGCCTACCCGCGGCTGGCCTACCCGACCTACGAGGTCGGCGCGCGGCTCGCCGGCGCGGAGCCGGTGGTCTACGACGACCCCACCGAGCTCGACCCCGCCGGCCTCAAGCTGCTCTGGCTCAATTCCCCCTCCAACCCCACGGGCCGCGTCCTGTCGGCGGACGAGCTGCGCCGCACCGTCGCCTGGGCGCGCGAGCACGGCGTGCTCCTCTTCAGCGACGAGTGCTACCTGGAGCTCGGCTGGGAGGCCGACCCGGTCTCGGTGCTGCACCCGGACGTCTGCGGCGGCTCGTACGAGGGCATCGTCGCCGTCCACTCGCTCTCCAAGCGCTCCAACCTGGCCGGCTACCGCGCCGCCTTCCTCGCCGGTGACGCCGCCGTCCTCGGTGAGCTGCTGCAGATCCGCAAGCACGGCGGCATGATGGTCGCCGCCCCCGTCCAGGCCGCCACCGTCGCGGCCCTGGGCGACACCGCGCACGTCGCCGAGCAGCGCGAGCGCTACGCCCGCCGCCGGGCCGCGCTGCGGGCCGCCTTCGAGGGCGCGGGGTTCCGGATCGAGCACAGCGAGGCTTCGCTGTACCTGTGGGCCACCCGGGACGAGCCCTGCTGGGACACCGTCGGCGACCTCTCCAAGCGCGGCATCCTCGTCGCGCCGGGTGACTTCTACGGGGTCGCGGGCGAGCGGTTCGTACGCGTCGCCTTCACGGCCACCGACGAAAGGGTGGAAGCCGCGGTACGCCGTCTGGCGGACTAGCGGTACCGCGTTTGACGCATGCGAGAGGGCCCGGGAAATACTCCCGGGCCCTCTTGACGCGATGGTGGACCGGATGGAACCGGTTCAGCCGCCGAGCTTGGGCAGGCCGCCGGTGGGCAGGCCGGAGCCGCCCTTGCCCACGGTCTGCGTGGCGCCGCCGAGCACGCCCGCGGCGGAACCGCCCAGGTCGCCCGCGACCTTCTGGGCGGCCGGGGTGGTGGTCTTGGCGGCCTTGCCCAGGGTGTCCGTGGTGGCCGGCACGGCGGTGTCGACGGCCTTGTGCCCGAGGTCGCCCGCGACGACCCCGGCCTTGTGGGAGGTCGCGTCGATGTTCTTGCCCAGGCTCGCGCCGTCCACCGCGGTGATCCCGTTGGCCAGCTCGGGGGCCTTCAGGTCCGCGGCGCTCGCCGCTCCGGCGGCGCCGATGACGGGTGCCGCACCGGCGGCGACCAGCAGCGCGACCCGGGCGATCCGACGCGAAAGGGGGAGGGACATGATGCTCCTTTTAGCGGAGTTGAGGACGTTTGCTGTCCGGCGAGCGGACGCAGTGACTACCGCGTGAGCGCCTCGAAGGTTGCGGCACCGCAAGGTAAAGAATTATTAATGCGTCGCATTATCTGCCCTTCGGAATTCTGGGCAAATCCGACAAGCATTCCGGGCGCGGGAAAGGCCGACAAGCCTTTATTCGCAAGGAACTTGAGGAGGAATAACCGATTCCGGGGCCCGCGCCGGACCTCTCGGGCGGCGGCGCGGCGCATCCCCCGTGCGGGGGTCGGATCGTACTACTGAACGGTGGTGATCCTGACCTCGGGCGAAGCGGCCCGAGCGCTGTCGTTCGTCGGGGTTTGCGCTGAAGTGTCCGCTCGGCGCCAGCCGTCCCGGGAGTCCGCCGCGGTCCACACCCGGCCGCCGAAGGCGACGCGCTCGATCCGCAGCTCGGCGGCGTGCGCCACCGCCCACGACGCCAGCTGCCACCCGCTCCGCTCCGGCCCGCCGTCCCCCGACAGGGCGCGCGCCGGCACCGTGATCGTGCGGCCCGCGCCGGCGGCGCTCCCGCTCCCCGTGCTCCCCGCACCGCCCCGGACCTCCGCCGCGGCCGGCAGCACCGCCGCGCCGAACTCGCGCCGCAGCTTCGCCCGCACCGCCGCCGGGTCGCCCCGCTTGCCGTCGAACGGGCTGGTGGTGCAGGTGAACGCCGCCTCCGCCCGGCCCGTGAGCCCCGACGCCAGCAGCGAGGCGTCCGGCTCGTGCTTGGCGTACGCCTGCGGGAAACCGCTGCGCTGCACCTTCTGCGCGGCCACCGTCAGCGGCAGCCGCGAGTAGCCCGGCACCTCGACCAGGTGCTCGTAGAACTTCCCCGACGCGTAGACCGGGTCGGTGATCTGGGAGGTGGTGCCCCAGCCCTGGGTCGGCCGCTGCTGGAACAGGCCCAGCGAATCGCGGTCCCCGTGGTGGATGTTGCGCAGCCCCGACTCCTGCATGGCCGTGGCCAGCGCGATCGTCACCGCCCGCTCCGGCAGCCCGCGCGCGGACCCCACGGCCGAGATCGTGGCGGCGTTCACCGCCTGCTCGGGGGAGAGCGCGTACGACTCGCCGTTCGCCCGCACCGTGCAGCGCGGCGCCCCCGGGCCGCCGGTCACCAGCTGGGCGATGCCGTAGCCGATCAGCGCCAGCAGCACGGCGCAGGCGGCCGCGACGCGCAGCAGTCGGCCACGGCGGGTGGCGGGGTTCCGGGACATGCGGCCCACGTTACTGGAGAGACGAGAGAATCCCCGGGGGCGGACCGCTCGCGGCGCCCCCGCCACCGGCCCGGCCCCGCCCCAGGTGAGAGGGTTAGAGTCGCGGACATGGATGACGTAGCACTCGACCTGTCCCTCGACGCCGCCGGTCTCACCGCCCAGCTCGTCGACGCCCCGTCCGAGAGCGGCGACGAGAAGGCGCTCGCCGACGCCGTCGAGCGCGCGCTGCGCGCCCTGCCGCACCTGACGGTCGACCGCCACGGCAACAACGTCGTGGCCCGGACGAACCTGGGCCGCGCCGAGCGCGTCCTGCTCGCCGGCCACATCGACACCGTCCCCATCGCCGGCAACGTCCCCTCCCGGCTGGACGAGGACGGCTACCTGTGGGGCTGCGGCACCAGTGACATGAAGTCGGGCGTCGCCGTGCAGCTGCGCATCGCCGCCACCGTCCCCGAGCCCAACCGCGACCTGACGTTCGTCTTCTACGACAACGAAGAGGTCGCCGCCGACCTCAACGGCCTCGGCCACGTCGCCGCCGCGCACCCCGAGTGGCTGGCCGCCGACTTCGCCGTCCTGCTCGAACCCTCCGACGGCCAGGTCGAGGGCGGCTGCCAGGGCACCCTGCGGGTCCTGCTGCGCACGGCGGGCGAGCGCGCCCACTCGGCGCGCGGCTGGATGGGCAGCAACGCCATCCACGCCGCGGCGCCGATCCTGGCCCGCCTGGCGGCCTACGAGCCGCGGCGGCCGCTCATCGACGGGCTGGAGTACCGCGAGGGCCTCAACGCCGTCCGCGTCGAGGGCGGCGTCGCGGGCAACGTCATCCCCGACGCCTGCACGGTCACGGTGAACTTCCGCTACGCGCCCGACCGCAGCCCCGAGGAGGCCCTGGCCCACGTCCGCGAGGTCTTCGCGGACTGCGGGGTGGCCGAGTTCGTCGTCGACGACCACTCGCCGGGCGCGCTCCCCGGCCTCTCCCACCCGGCCGCCGCCGCCTTCATGAAGGCCGTCGAGGGCACGCCGAAGCCCAAGTTCGGCTGGACGGACGTCTCCCGCTTCAGCGCGCTGGGCGTCCCCGCGGTCAACTACGGGCCCGGCAACCCGCTGCTCGCGCACAAGCGCGACGAACGGGTGCTCGCCTCGCTGATCAACGACTGTGAGGCACGGCTGCGCGCCTGGCTCACCTCCTGAGCCGGTGCCCGCAACCCCTTTGGGCCTACGCTGAACTGCAACGATCCGCAGCGGAGGGAGCACGGCATGGGGAACCCCGAAGGGGCGCGCGCGCAGCGGGAGCAGCGCCGGGGGCCGGTCGTACGCCGGCACGGCCAGATGCAGCAGGGCACGACCGACCAGCACCTGCTGGACACCAGGGGCACGGCGGACTGGGTGCACGAGGACCCCTTCCGGGTCATGCGCATCCAGTCCGAATTCGTCGAGGGCTTCGGGGCGCTCGCCGAACTGCCGCCCGCGATCAGCGTGTTCGGCTCCGCCCGGACCCCCCGGGACTCGGCGGAGTACACGGCGGGCGTGGCCATCGGGCGCGGGCTCGTCGAGGCGGGCTTCGCCGTCATCACCGGCGGCGGCCCCGGCGCGATGGAGGCGGCCAACAAGGGGGCGACGGAAGCCGGCGGGGTCTCGGTCGGCCTGGGCATCGAGCTGCCGTTCGAGCAAGGGCTGAACGCCTACGTCAACCTCGGCGTGGACTTCCGCTACTTCTTCGTGCGGAAGACGATGTTCGTGAAGTACGCCAGCGGGTTCGTGGTGCTGCCCGGCGGACTCGGCACGCTGGACGAGCTGTTCGAGGCGCTGACGCTCGTCCAGACGAAGAAGGTCACCCGCTTCCCGATCGTGCTCTTCGGCACCGCGTACTGGCAGGGCCTCGTCGACTGGCTGCGCGACACCCTCGTCGCCCAGGGCAAGGCGGGCCTGCCCGACCTGCACCTCTTCCACCTCACCGACGACGTGGACGAGGCGATCGCCCTGGTCACGAAGGAAGCGGGCGCGTAAGCCGTCCGGCGGGGTCGTGGGGGTGCACCACCGCTGCGCGGCGGTGTCCTCAAACGCCGGACGGGCTGGTTTCGGCTGAGCTCAGCCATATCAGCCCGTCCGGGGGCACCTCCCAGCGTTAGCTGGGGGAGTTTGAGGACGCGCCCGCAGGGCGCTCGCCGCCGCAGGCGGCAACTACGAACGCGCCGTAGGCGGCAACGCTCGCCGCCGCAGGCGGCAACGCACGGGGCCCGCGGCCTCAGGCCAACCCACGCCGGGCGACGGCCGGAGGCCGGTGGCCCGCGATCGAGGCCACCATGTCCAGGACCTGCCGGGTCTCGGCCACCTCGTGCACGCGGTAGACCTGCGCGCCCAGCCACGCCGAGACGGCGGTGGTCGCCAGGGTGCCCAGCACCCGTTCCTTCACCGGCTTGTCCAGCGTCTCGCCGACGAAGTCCTTGTTCGACAGCGAGACGAGCACGGGCCAGCCCGTCCGGGCCATCTCGCCCAGCCGACGGGTCGCCTCCAGCGAGTGCCGGGTGTTCTTCCCGAAGTCGTGGCCGGGATCGATCATGATCGCGTCGCGGCGGACGCCCAGCGCCGCGGCCCGCTCGGCCAGGCCGAGCGTCACCCGCAGGATGTCCGCCATCACGTCGTCGTACTCGACGCGGTGCGGCCGGGTGCGCGGTTCGACGCCGCCCGCGTGCGTGCACACCAGCCCCGCCCCGTACCGGGCCGCGACCTCGGCCAGCTTCGGGTCCACCCCGCCCCAGGCGTCGTTGAGGACGTCCGCGCCCGCCTCGCAGACCGCCTCGCCCACGTCGTGCCGCCAGGTGTCGACGCTGATCACCACGTCGGGGTGGCGGCGGCGGACCTCGGCCACGAAGCCGACCGTGCGCCGCGCCTCCTCCTCGGCGGTCACCTCCTCGCCGGGGCCGGCCTTCACCCCGCCGATGTCGATGATGGCGGCGCCCTCGGCCACCGCCTGCTCCACCCGGGCCAGCGCGGGCTCGTCGCGGAAGGTGGCGCCCTGGTCGTAGAAGGAGTCGGGCGTCCGATTGACGATCGCCATGATCACCGGTTCGTGGCGCTCGAACTCGCGTCGTCCCAGCCGCAGCATTTCCGTACTCCTTCTCCGTGGTCCGCCAGCGACCTTAACTGTCAGTGGGGCATGGCACGATCGGGGAGGACGGATTGGCAGTCCGCCGACCGGCGTACCTGGGAGATGGTCGTGTTCTGGTTCTTGCTCATCGCGCTGGTCGTGGTGGTGGCCGCGGTCACGCTCTTCGTGGCGGGCGGCGGGCGCGGGGCCACGCTGCCCGAGGCCGTGCCGGACCGGCTCGGCGTGGCGCTGCCGCCCGGCCGGCCCTCCGGCCGCGCCGACGTCGAGGCGCTGCGGCTGCCCGTCGCGGTGCGCGGCTATCGCATGGCCGAGACCGATGACGTGCTGGACCGGCTGGGCGCCGAACTGGCCGAGCGCGACGCGCGGATCGCCGAGCTGGAGGCCGCGCTCGCCGGGGCGCAGGCCGCGGCCATGAGCGGCCCCGAGCTGCTGCGCAAGGACGCCGGGCCCGGTCCCGAGCCGGCCCGGAACGCCCAGGACACCCGAGGCGAGCAGGACACGAAGAGCGGGGGAACGGACGCATGAGCACCGGAGCGGTCCCGGGGCCGGACGGGCTGCCGCGCTGCCCGTGGGGCCTGGAGGCGGAGTCCGTGGCGGACTACCGCGTGTACCACGACACCGAGTGGGGCCACCCGGTGCGCGGCGACGACGCCCTGTACGAGCGGATGTGCCTGGAGGCGTTCCAGTCGGGCCTGTCGTGGCTGACGATCCTGCGCCGGCGCGAAGGGTTCCGGGCCGCGTTCGCCGGCTTCTCCATCGCCAAGGTGGCCGCCTTCACCGAGGCGGACGCCGAGCGCCTGCTGGCCGACCCCGGCATCATCCGCAACCGCGCGAAGATCACGGCCGCGATCGGCAACGCCCGGGTGGCCGCCGCGTGGGCGCCCGGCGAGCTGGACGCCCTGATCTGGTCCTACGCCCCCGACCGCACCGGCATACCCGCCCCGCGCACGGCGGCGGACGTCCCCGCGATGACGCCCGAGTCCACGGCCCTGGCCAAGGACCTCAAGAAGCGCGGCTTCCGCTTCATCGGCCCCACCACGGCGTACGCCCTGATGCAGGCGTGCGGCCTGGTCAACGACCACCTGGCGGACTGCCACGCGCGCCCGCTGACCGCCGCGGCGGGCTGAGGGACGACAGGGGGGCCGGGGCCCGTCAGCGCCCCACGTACCGGGGCTTCTCCTTCTTCAGGAAGGCGTCCACGGCGATGCGGTGGTCCGCCGAGGCACCGGCCAGGGCCTGGAGTTCGTCCTCCTTGGCCAGGGACTCCGTCAGCGAGTGGTCCGCCCCGTAGGCCAGCGACTGCTTGAGCGCCGCGTACGCGGCGGTCGGGCCCTGCGCCAGCCGGCGGGCCACGGCCAGGGCCTCGGCGGCGAGCTCCGCCGCCGGCACGACCTTGTTCGCGATGCCCAGCTCGTACGCCTCCTGGGCGGACACGTTGCGCGGGAACAGCAGCAGGTCCGCGGCGCGGCTGTGGCCGACGAGGCGGGGGAGCGTCCAGGAGACACCGGAGTCGGCGGTGAGCGCGACACCGGCGAAGGAGGTGTTGAAGGCGGCCGTGTCGGCGACGACGCGGTAGTCGGCCGCGAAGGCGAATCCGGCGCCCGCGCCCGCCGCGACACCGTTGACCCCGGCGACGACCGGCTTCGCCATCCCGGCGATCGCGGTGACGATCGGGTTGTAGTGCTCCTTGACGGTGCTCATCACCTGCCCGCCCGCGGCGTCGGTCCCCGCGCCCAGCAGCTCCACGTGCTCCTTGAGGTCCTGGCCGACGCAGAAGGCCCGTCCGGTGGCCGTCAGCAGGACGGCGCGCACGGCCGGGTCCGCGCCGGCCTGCCGCAGGGAGTCCCGGAGGCCGATCTTCGCCTCGATGTTCAGGGCGTTCATCGCGTCGGGACGATTCAGCGTGATCGTCGCGAGCCCGTCCGTCACCTCGTACAGCACGGCGTCGGTCATGAGCCGCTCCCTCCCAGGTCGGCTGCCCTTCACGGCAGCTGTCAGCGCTCAGCATGCCGGAGATCACCGACCGCCGATATGTGACCTGCGTCAAAGAAAACGGCCGGGAAGGCACCGCGGTGGTGGCGCAGTATCGCAGTCCGATCGCCGAATTGGGTGGTTTTGCGTGATCGCGTTGCCGAAGGGATGCGGACTGATGTTGGTCATCGGGTCACGCGATGCGGGATAATGGCCTGGAAGCAATGTGTTCGATGCCGGTGACGCGGAGCCCTGCCAGGGAACCGTCGGCTGACGATGAGCTGGTTTCAGGAAGGGGAACGAGCATGGCGGCCATGAAGCCGCGGACGGGCGATGGCCCGCTCGAGGTGACCAAGGAGGGGCGGGGCATCGTCATGCGGGTTCCGCTCGAGGGCGGCGGTCGTCTCGTCGTCGAGCTGACACCGGATGAGGCCGAGGCCCTCGGAGACGCCCTGAAGAAGGTTGTCGGCTGACGCACGGGCCCACAATTTTTCACAGCTGTTCCCCACTGCCCCGGCAGTCGGCCCGCGCCGGCTCCGGGGCAGTGGTGTACCCCCGGCCGCGGTGAACGCTCAGCCGCGCCGGGACGCGCACAGCAGCCCGTCGCCCACCGGCAGCAGGGACGGCAGCAGGACCGTCGACTCGCGGACCGCGCGCAGCAGCTCGCGCAGGCGCTGCACCTCGGCGGGCTGCGCCGCGGAGTCGACCGTGCGGCCGTCCGCGAAGACGCCCTCGAAGCAGACGAGCCCGCCCGGCCGCAGCAGGCGCAACGATTCGGCTAGGTAGTCGAGGCACTCCAGCCGGTCGCCGTCGCAGAACACCAGGTCGTACCCGCCGTCGGCGAGGCGCGGCAGCACCTCCAGGGCCCGGCCGGGGATGAAGCGCGCGCGGTTGCCCGCGAAGCCCGCGGCGCGGAACGCCTGCCGGGCGAACTGCTGGCACTCGGGATCGCTGTCCACGGTCGTCAGCACCCCGTCGGGCCGCATGCCGTGCAGGAGGTGGAGGCCGGAGACGCCGGTGCCCGTGCCGATCTCGGCCACCGCCTTGGCGTCCACCGCCGCGGCGAGCAGGCGCAGCGCGGCGCCGGTGCCGGACGACACCGAGCGGAGACCTGCCTCGTGGGCCCGGTCCCGGGCCCAGCGCAGCGCCTCGCCCTCGGCGACGAACGCATCGGCGAACGCCCAGCTCGTCTGCCGGTTGCCGGTAATGGCCCTCTCCTGTCCCCGTAGTCGACGCACCCGTGACTGTATCCGCTGATCACGGGAACCCGCAGATGGGACCGCGCGTTGAGGGAGTCGGGAGGCCGGCCGGCGATCAAGACCAAATGCAGGTCAAAATTCCTTATCCGGAGCTAACGGGCGGGATGGATATGGTAGGGGCTCTACTGGACACCACCAGAGCCGACAGGGGAGGTGCGGCTGCGGCCGGAGACCGTCGGGGAGTGCCGAGGCGCTTTCGCAGGTCCGCCGGCGAGCCGAAATCCGTGACCAAGACCGCTGACCGTTCCCTCCCCCATGGCCTCAAGGGCATGGGAGGTACCCCCATCGCCGACTCCGCACGTACCGCGACTTTCGCCACCGATGCGGACGCGCAGGCGTGGACGCCTCCCACCTGGGAGGAGATCGTCAGCACGCACAGCGCCCGGGTCTACCGACTGGCCTACCGCCTCACCGGCAACCAGCACGACGCCGAGGACCTCACCCAGGAGGTGTTCGTGCGCGTCTTCCGGTCGCTGTCCACGTACACCCCCGGCACGTTCGAGGGGTGGCTGCACCGCATCACCACCAACCTCTTCCTCGACATGGTCCGGCGCCGCCAGCGCATCCGCTTCGACGCCCTCGGCGACGACGCGGCGGAGCGGCTCCCCAGCCGCGAGCCCTCCCCCCAGCAGCACTTCAACGACACCCACTTCGACGCGGACGTCCAGCAGGCGCTGGACACCCTCGCCCCGGAGTTCCGCGCCGCGGTGGTCCTGTGCGACATCGAGGGGCTCTCGTACGAGGAGATCGCCGCGACGCTCGGCGTGAAGCTCGGCACCGTCCGCAGCCGCATCCACCGTGGCCGCTCCCACCTCCGCAAGGCGCTCCAGCACCGCTCGCCCGCCGCCCGGGCCGAGCAGCGCGCCGTGGCGGGCGTGGCCCCCGGCGTTCCTCTGGGTGGGGAGGTAGGGATCGCGTGACCGGTTCAGGCGGTCAGTCCCCCGCCGAGCACCATCTCGGCGACCGCCTCGCGGCCCTGGTCGACGGGGAGTTGGGACACGACTCTCGGGAGCGGGTGCTGGCGCACCTGGCGACCTGTTGGACATGCAAAGCCGAAGCCGACGCCCAGCGCCGGCTCAAAAGCGCGTTCGCCGAGGCGGCGCCCCCGCCGCTCTCCGCGGATCTCCTCGCCCGCCTGCAGAGCCTGCCCGGCACCGGCCCGGACGACCAGGCCGGTAGGGGCGCCGAGGGAGCCGAGGGCGTCCGCGGGGACGCCGGGAGACGGGGAAGAGGCGCTTCCGGCGCCCGGACGGAGACCTTCGCGCCGCTCCCCGCCGTCCCCGGCCGCCACCGTGAGCGGGGCTTTCGCACCCACGACGTCCACGATCCCGCCCGGGGCGGCTCGCGGTCGCGCCGGTTCGCCTTCGCGGCGGCCGGGGCGGTCTCGCTCGCCGCGTTCGCGCTCGGCGGCGCCCAGCCGCTGGCCTCGGTCGTGGCCTCGCCCAGCACCCGCGCCGAGGACCCCCGGGGGACGGCCACCCCGCTGTCGCTGCACACGGGCAGCGCCCGCGAGGACACTCTGTCGCTCGGCTTCACCGCGGCCACCCGGGACGCTGGCCCCGCCGTGCCGGGGCACGGGGTCTCCCTGCTGCGCCCGCCCACCACGCCGCTGCTGCCGCCGCTGATACAGGCCGCCGCCCGCCCGGCTCCGCCGGCCGACCTCGCGCGCTGACCGCCGTCCGCGCCGCCCGGTGAGCACTCTCAAGTGCCGCCGGGCCAGGGCCAAGTGCCGACAAGCGCGAACAACCAGCGGCAAGTGCTGACAAAGCACCACCAAGCCCGACACCGGCCGTCGGGCGCTCTGCGCAGGCCCGCACAGACCTGGTTCAATTCCTGGTGGGCGGTGGCATCCCTCGGGCGGTGCGGTGCGCCCTCCGGCGAACGGTGGGGAGAAGATGGACGAGGGGCAGGCACAGGCTTCCGGGCCCAAGCCGCAGTGGTGGAGCCGGCCGCGGCGTACCAAGGGCGGACGGGGGCAGGAAGCGGTGCCGGACGGCCCGCACGCCGCATCGGCTCCGCCGCCGCACCCGGCCGCGGACACCGGGGGCGCCCCCGTTCCGCTGCACGCCCCCGACCCGTACAGCACGCCTCCCTACGGCCGCCCCGGCCCGTGGGCCCCTGCCCCGCCCGTGCAGCGCCCGGTGACCCCGGCGCACGGCACGCCGCTGCCGCCGGGCGGCGTGCCCCTTCAGCCCGGCGCGGCTCCTGGGCAGGGCGGGTACGTCCCGCCGTCGGGCGTGACCCCGGCGCAGGGCGCCTACCTGCCGCCTTCCGGGGCCACCCCTGGCCACGGCACGCACGTGCCGCCCGGCGCGGCTCCTGGGCCGGGTGGGTTCGTCCAGCCGCCGTCGGGCGAGGGCAGCTACCTGCCGCCGGTCCACCCCGCGCCTCAGCCCGGGCACCCGGACGGAGCCGGCCGGCCGCAGGCCCCCTGGCCGTACGACCCGTGGCGTGCCCCCGCCGCCCAGGCCGAGCCGGCCGCGCACCCCGCGCACGCGAAGCGGCGGCGGCGCGGCCGGGCCGTGGTCGCGGCCGTGGTGATCGCGCTGGTCGCCGGGGGGATCGGCGGCGGCGTCGGCGCGTATCTGGAGCGGGACGGCGCTCTGGCGGACCCCGTGCGGCTGCCGCAGGCGTCGGCCGGCCAACAGACCCGTGCCCCCGGCAGCATCGCCGGGATCGCCGCCCGCACCCTGCCCGGCGTGGTGACGATCCACGTGCGCGGCGGCGGCGACCAGGGCACCGGCACCGGCTTCGTCCTGGACGACGAGGGGCGGATCCTCACCAACAACCACGTCGTCGAGCCCGCGGGCTCCGGCGGCGGCGAGATATCGGTGACCTTCCACGGCGGCCAGACGGCCAAGGCCACCGTCGTCGGCCGGGACAGCAGCTACGACCTCGCCGTGATCAAGGTGTCCGGGGTGTCCGGCCTGACCCCGCTCCCGCTGGGGAACTCCGACTCCGTGCGCGTCGGCGACGCCGTGGTGGCCATCGGCGCCCCCTTCGACCTCGCGGGCACCGTCACCACCGGGATCATCAGCGCCAAGGAGCGCCCGATCACCGCGGGCGGCAAGAAGCAGGACGGCAGCGACATCAGCTATGTCGACGCGCTCCAGACCGACGCACCGATAAACCCGGGCAACTCCGGCGGCCCGCTGGTGGACGCCGAGGCCCGCGTCATCGGGATCAACAGCGCGATCCGCTCCGCGGGCGACGGCGCCGGTCCCGGCGGCGGCCAGGGCGGCAGCATCGGACTGGGCTTCGCCATACCGATCAACCAGGCCAAGCGCGTCGCCGAGGAGCTCATCAACACCGGCCGGGCCACCCACCCGGTCATCGGCGTGACGCTGGACATGCAGTACACGGGCGACGGCGCGCGGGTGAACACCAAGGGCGCCGACGGCCCGGCCGTCACCCCGGGCGGCCCCGGTGACAAGGCGGGCATCCGGTCGCAGGACGTGATCAAGAAGGTCGACGGCGTGCCGGTGCGCAGCGGCCGTGAGCTGATCGTCAAGGTCCGCAGCCACCGCCCGGGTGACCGGCTCACGCTCACCGTCGAGCGCGAGGGCCAGGAGCGGACCGTGGAGCTGACGCTCGGCTCGGCGGACTCCCGGTGAGCATTGGCCGGATGTCGGCCAGGGCGTATCCCTGGCTGTCCGCCGGGCCAGGTACCGTGATAGGTGGCCTCGACCGTCGGCCACTGACGCATCAAGGAGCTGCAACGTGCTCGACATAGGACCCCTCGAGCTGGTCACGCTCGTGGTGCTCGCGGTGCTCATCTTCGGCCCCGACAAGCTGCCGAAGATGATCCAGGACGTGTCGCGCACGCTGCGCAAGATCCGGCAGTTCTCGGAGAGCGCCAAGGAAGACATCCGCTCCGAGCTGGGTCCGGAGTTCAAGGACTTCGAGTTCGAGGACCTCAACCCCAAGACGTTCGTCCGCAAGCACGTGCTGGAGAAGGACGAGCTGGGGCTGAAGGAGATCCGCAACGGCTTCGACCTGAAGTCGGAGATGGCCGAGGTGGCGGACGCCGTGCACGGGCGTGGCGCCGACGCGCCGGGCGCGGCCCCGGCCGGCTCCCCGGCCCCCGCCGGTGGCCCTGACCTGCTCAAGAAGCCGGGCAAGCCGGCGGTGGGCGAGCGCCCGCCCTTCGATTCCGACGCCACCTGAGCCCTGCGCATCCCGGGTGCCATTGACGGGGGTGGCTATCCTCCCTTTGTTTGGGGTGAAGTCGTCCGAGGGGGGCCGGCTCGCCCAGGACATCGGGCAACAAGGAGGCGCCGCGCAGATGGAGACGACGAGTCGGGTTGGGGCGCAAGGGGCCGGTGCGGCCGACGCGTCCGCCGCGCAGGACGCGGCACAGAGCGGGCCCGGTACCCGGCGGTCGGTCGACGGCTATCTGCTGGCTTCGTTCCCGTGGTACGGCCTGGACGAGGCGTACAGCGGGCCGCGCTGGCTGATGCAGGTCGGCTCCGCCGCCGACGGGACCGTGGAGCACGGATCGACCGGGCACGGCGAGGAGCCCACGCTCCGCGGCGAGCGGGCCGACCCGGGGGCCGACAAGCAGCGCTTCGCGGTCGTGGTGACCGTCGCCAGCCGCCCGGTGCGGCGCAGCGCCGACGGCACGGGCGTGCTGGAGGCCACCTCGGTCTCCTCGGCCGCCTGGCTGGCCGGTTCGGGGCTGCTGGCGAGCACCTGGCCCGCCCAGATGGAGCGCGCCCTGCGGCAGGACTGGCTGGACCAGCAGACGGCTCTCGCCTGGGAGCTCGCCGACCACCTGGAGGAGCCGGCCTGGACGACGCTGTCGCTGCCCGTGGACGGGGTGCCGACCGCCTTCCGCTACCGCGAGTCCGAGTACGGCTGGGTCCTGGCGGGCTCCGCCGAGGGCGGTGTCCACCTGGGCGCGTACGGGCGGGGCATGAGCGCGTACGGCATGGGCTTCTCGGTGATCAAGGACATCACCGTCTACGGGAGCTGACCCACGGGCTGTCCGTCCCGGAGACGCGGTAAGGGGCGGTCTCCATGGGAGACCGCCCCTTACCGGGCCCCTTGGGGGCCGACCTTGTGAGGGCTTCAGAACTTGTTGCGCGGCGTGATGCCCAGGGACATGCCCGACAGACCGCGCTGCCGGCCGCCGAGCTTGGCCGCGATGGCGCGCAGCGCGCTGCCCGCGGGGGAGTCGGGGTCGGTCAGGACGACGGGCTTGCCCTCGTCGCCGCCCTCGCGCAGCCGCACGTCGATCGGGATCGAGCCCAGCACCGGCACCTGGGTGCCCGTGGTCTTCGTCAGGCCCTCGGCGACCCGCTGCCCGCCGCCCGAGCCGAACACGTCGACCATCTCGTCGCAGTGGGGGCAGGGCAGCCCGGACATGTTCTCCACGACGCCGACGATCTTCTGGTGCGTCTGCACGGCGATCGAACCGGCGCGCTCGGCGACCTCGGCCGCGGCCTGCTGCGGCGTGGTCACCACCAGGATCTCCGCGTTCGGCACCAGCTGGGCGACGGAGATCGCGATGTCACCGGTGCCCGGCGGCAGGTCGAGCAGGAGGACGTCCAGGTCGCCCCAGTAGACGTCCGCGAGGAACTGCTGGAGCGCGCGGTGCAGCATGGGGCCGCGCCACACCACCGGGGCGTTGCCGGGGGTGAACATGCCGATCGAGATGACCTTCACGCCGTTCGCCGACGGCGGCATGATCATGTTCTCGACCTGGGTGGGCCGGCCGTCGGCGCCCAGCATGCGGGGCACCGAGTGGCCGTAGATGTCCGCGTCCACGACGCCGACCTTCAGCCCGTCGGCCGCCATCGCCGCCGCCAGGTTGACCGTGACGGAGGACTTGCCGACGCCGCCCTTGCCGGACGCCACGGCGTAGACGCGGGTCAGGGAGCCGGGCTTGGCGAAGGGCACCTCGCGCTCGGCCGTGCCGCCGCGCAGGGACGCCGCGAGCTCCTTGCGCTGCTCGTCGCTCATCACGTCCAGCTCGACGGTGACGCCGGTGACACCCTCGACGCCCAGGACGGCGTTGCGGACGTTGGTGGTGATCGTCTCGCGCATCGGGCAGCCGGAGACCGTCAGGTAGACCGCCACCTCGACCGTGCCGTCCGCCGCGATCCCCACGGATTTGACCATGCCCAGCTCGGTGATCGGGCGGTGGATCTCGGGGTCGTTCACCGTCGCCAGCGCGGCGCGGATCGCGTCCTCGCCCGGCGCGGATCCTACGGGAGTGTCGGTAGCCATGACTCGATGTTACGGCGCGCCACCGGGCTGCCGGAAAGGGCTGTCAGCGGTCGTCTTCCTCACTCTCGCGCGGGAATACGGTCCGCTGTTCCAGCTCCTTGACCAGGTCCTGGAACTCCGAGCGGATCCAGTCCCGGGTCGCGACCTCGCCGAGCCCCATCCGCAGGGCCGCGATCTCCCGCGTCAGGTACTCCGTGTCGGCGATGGACCGCTCGTTCTGCTTGCGGTCCTGCTCCAGATTGACGCGGTCGCGGTCGTCCTGCCGGTTCTGGGCGAGGAGGATGAGCGGCGCCGCGTACGACGCCTGCAGGGAGAGCATCAGGGTCAGGAAGATGAACGGGTAGGTGTCCCAGCGCATGCGCTCGGGTGCCGTGGTGTTCCACACCACCCACAGGACGATGACGACCGTCATCCAGACGATGAACCGTCCCGTTCCCAGGAACCGCGCGATCCGCTCCGAGGCGTGGCCGAACGCCTCCGGGTCGTACTCCGGCAGCCAGCTGCGGCGCTTCGGCCGCGGCTGGTCCAGCCGGACCCGGGGGAGCGGGGCGAGCGGGGCGGCCGAGGAGGGGGTCCGTTCCTCGCGCCTGCGGTCAGCGGCCATCGGCGTCCTCCGGCAGGTCGCTCATGCCCAGCGCACCGCTGTGCAGCTCCGTCTCCCGCCAGTCGTCCGGCAGCAGGTGGTCCAGGACGTCGTCGACGGTGACCGCGCCCAGCAGGGAGCCGCTGTCGTCCACGACGGGCGCGGCGACCATGTTGTACGTGGCCAGGTAGCTGGTGACGGCCGGTAGCGGGGTGTCCGGCGGCAGGGGGCGCAGGTCGGTGTCGGTGATGGCGCCGACGAGCGTGAACGGCGGGTCGCGCAGCAGCCGCTGGAAGTGCACGGTGCCCAGGTACTTGCCGGTCGGCGTCTCGTCCGGCGGCCGGCAGACGTAGACCTGCGCGGCGAGCGCGGGGGAGAGGTCGGGGTTGCGCACCCGGGCGAGCGCGTCGGCGACCGTGGCGTCCGGGCGCAGCACGATCGGCTCGGTGGTCATCAGGCCGCCCGCCGTCCGCTCCTCGTAGGACAGCAGCCGCCGCACGTCCGCCGCGTCCCCCGGCTGCATCAGCGTCAGGAGCCGCTCCTTGTCGTCCTCGGGCAGCTCCGAGAGCAGGTCGGCCGCGTCGTCCGGGTCCATCGCCTCCAGCACGTCCGCGGCCCGCTCCTCCTTGAGCTTGCCGAGGATCTCGATCTGGTCGTCGTCCGGCAGCTCCTCCAGGACGTCGGCGAGCCGGTCGTCGTCCAGGGCCGCGGCGACCTCCGCGCGCCGCTTGGGCGAGAGGTGGTGGAGGACGTGGGCGAGGTCGGCCGGGCGCAGCTTCTCGAAGGTCGCCAGGAGGTTCTCCGCGCCCTGCCCGTGCTCCTCCAGCGAGAAGCCGGTGACGGCGGACCACTCCAGGGTCAGCGTCTCGCCCTTGCGGCGCAGCGCGCCGCCCTTGCCACGGCGTACGAAGACCTTGTCGATCTCCCAGTCGCGGCGGGCCGGGAGCCGGGTGATGGCCACGTCCAGGACGGTGACCTCCTCGCCGCCGTCCACGACCCGCACCCGCCGGTCCAGCAGCTCGCCCAGGACGAGCGTCTCGGTGGGCCGCTGTTCGAACCGCCGCATGTTGATCACGCCGGTGGTGATGACCTGGCCGGACTCCACACCGGTCACCCGCGTCATGGGCAGGAAGATCCGGCGGCGGCTGACGACCTCGACGACGAGCCCGAGGACGCGCGGGGGCCGGCCGCCGATGCGCAGCATCGCGACGAGGTCCTGCACCCGGCCCACCTGGTCGCCGTTCGGGTCGAACACGGCGACGCCCGAGAGGTGCGAGACGAAAACCCGGTGGGCGCCTGCTGCCATGGCCGCGCCTCCTCCTCCAGAGCTTTGTCCGGTTCAGGCTAACGTGACCGCCTTCGCCCCGGCGCGGGAGAGAGGGCCGTACGGACTGCTGGCTTCCGCTCCGGTGCGGCCCGGGTACGCTGCCGTACTCCACCGGTGTCAGGAGGCAAGAGCAGACGTGCGAACCCGGAACGCGGCTCTCGTGGGAGCGCTGTGCGTCGGCCTGTCCGTGGCGCTCACCGCCTGTGGCGGCGGGGGCGACGGCGCCGCCAAGGACCCCGACGAGGGGACCAACGGTGTCGGCAAGCTCCAGCCCGCCCAGATCCAGGACAAGGCCCGCGCGGCCGCCCGTGCCGCGGCGGCCGTCCACCTGTCCGGCAGCGTCGTCAGCCAGGGCCGCACCTACCGGATCGACATGCGGCTGAAGCGGGACGGGGGGACCGGCCGGGTCTCCTCGGACGTCAGCACCTTCGAACTGATGCGCGTGGGCGACGAGCTGTTCCTGAAGGCCCCGGCCGCGTTCTGGTCGCGCGGCGAGGGCGCGCCCGGCGGCGCCGCGCCCAAGGGCGCCCCCATCGGCAAGGGCGCGGCGGACAGCAAGCCGGACGCCGCGGCGGCGGCGGGCAAGCTGGAGAAGAAGTACGTGAAGGTGCCCGTCGCGGACCCCTCCTACCAGCAGTTCAAGGGCTTCACCGAGAAGGACGTGCTGCTCGACGGGCTCCTGGGGCTGCACGGCAAGCTCACGCGGGGCGAGCACGGGACCGTCGCGGGCGCCCGCACGATCCGCGTCAGCGGCGGTGCGAACGCCTCCGGCGGCACCCTCGACGTCGCCCTCATGGGCACCCCCTACCCGCTGCGCATCCAGCGGGCGGGCGGCGCGGGCCAGCTGGAACTGGGCGACTGGGGCAAGGACTTCCCGCTCACCGTCCCGGCGAAGAGCGAGACGGTCGACTACGGCAAGAAGATCCCGTCGGCCAACTGACCCGGCACGGCCGCGCCCGGAAGGGGCGCGGGGAACTGCGCGCCCGCCCCCCACGCTCCCGCAGGCGACGCACCCGCAAGCGACGCGCCCGGCCGCAGGCCGAAGCGCTCAGCCCTTCCTGCGCCCCTTGCGGAGCAACCGCGGCAGCGCCGCCGGCATCGGCTCCCGTGTCGTCGCCGGCGTCGGCAGCGGCACCGCGGCCTGAGAGTCGTCGGGAAGCGACGACGTGGCACCGCTCGGCTCCAGGCGGAGCACCCGGCACTCCCGCGCCCAGCGCTCCTCGATGCGCTCCGCGTCCGGGGCGTTGAGCCGCTTGCCCTTCAGCTCGGCGACGGCAGCCGTCCACTCCTCGCTCCGGGCGGCCGGTTCGCCGACCCGGGCGGACCAGGTGACGAGCCGGCCGCCCTTGTCCTTGCTGCGAACGGTCACGGTCGCGGCGCCGCCGTCGGTGAGACCGAGGTCGGCCACCGGCTGCTCGCCCGGGCCGCCGACGACATGGGCGGCACCGTCATGCCACACATGCCACAGCGCACGGCTGGGACCGACCGGACCCCGCACCCAGATGAGACCGGACTTCTTGGTGGCCTCTTCGATCAGTGCCTGCGTGAGCGTCATGCGGTTACTTTATGCCGTGACTGGAGCGTGTCCGCTGGCGCTTGCCTGTCATTGCCGCCTGCGGCGGCGAGCGCCCTGCGGGCGCGTCCTCAAGCGCCGGACGGGCTGGTAGTGGCTGAGCTCAGCC
>NZ_JBEYZW010000093.1:0-26270 GCF_040646215.1 Streptomyces sp. NPDC046215
GAAGGTCGGCGCCTGGCCCGCCGTGTTCGCTGTGGCCGGTGGGGTCGCCCCCGCACCCCCAGGGACGATCAGGCCCGGCTCTCCACAACCCAGGAGGCGAGGGCGACCCCACCGGCCACAGCGAACACGGCGGGCCAGGCGCCGACCTTCTTGGCCAGAGGATGCGACCCGGCAAAGGCGGCCACGTACCCCCCGGTCAGCGCGGCAGCCTTGGGCCCGCCGACCTTGGCCGCCCACTGCCGAGCGGCCACACCCCCGACAACAGCAAGCACGGCCCCACCGAGGGGCCGCTGCTTGGTCCACCGGGCAAGGGCGTAACCGCCTACGAGCCCGCTTGCGGCTACTACAGACGTCGGAATCTCAGCCATCACCACTACCTCCGCATCAAGGACAACAACCTCACCCAAGCTAACTTCACGGGGGGTGCCGGCGGAGAGCAGGGCGGGAGCTGCGTCTCTGCAATCCCCTGGTGCCGAGGTTCTAGCGACTCGCGCGGGCCATCGTGCGCAGCTGGGAGACACGGGCGCGAACGGCGGCTCGGGCCTCGTCGAGCCGTTCCGCAGGCCGCGCGTCGCCGCGGCAGCCCCGGCACATACCGCCGGGAAGCGCCGCAGGGCGGCCGGGCACGCCGCAGCCAGTGCATTCCATGATCCGAGCGGCAGGCGGCGTGAGCGCGTACGCGGTACGGGAGGGCTCAGGCGGCATCCTGTCGATGAGCCTCTTGCGGGTGAAGGCGCCTGGGCAGTGGATGACGCCGGGAAGGCCGGCCGTGAGGATCCGCGCGAACTCCAGGGGTGTGACGCCCCGGGCGAACCACTCGGCGGCGAGCTCTTCAAGGGCGGCGCACTCGGCGGCGGAAAGTGTCAGACGAGGGTCGGAGCAGCCGAGGCTGGCCAGGGCGATGTACGCGGGGGAGCGCTCCTTCCGCGCGTTTTCCCGGACCGGTTCCTGAGCCGGGGACGCGCCCGGCGAGGGCGTGGGCTGCCGGGGGCAACGGGCCAGGAAGGTCTTCCACCAGGCATCATCGCGCGCGGTGCGGGAGAAGTACGAGCGGGACACCCACTGCGTACAGCCTTCGACGGGCTCCCTGAAGCGCCGCAGATGCCCGGCTGCGGAGAGGGCCTTGAGGGCGGAGGCCACGGCCTGCTGCCCATAAGCGGGAAGTTCCTTGGCGAGGGTCTTGATGTCGACGGCGGCGCCATCGGGAAGCCGGTCGATGTGAGCGGCGATGGCCGCCTCGCGGGCGGGCAAGTGAGCGAAGTCGACTCGAGAGCGCGGGGCTTGATCAGGAGCGGTTCGCTTGCCGTAGCCGGGGGCGGCCATGGGGGCAGGGGTAAGCTGGGCATCAGCCATGAGATCACTTTCTCTGATCTAGGTGGTCAGACCCCGGTTCGGTGTTGGTAGCACCGGCCGGGGTTGTTTGTTGAGCCGCACGCTACACAGCGACAGCATGGAGTGGCGAATCGGTTGCGGAAAGTCAACAGATGTGCTTTCGCGTGCGCATGCGCGAGCTGGGCGGGAGGGTGGGTTAACCCCGCCGCCCATTCCTTGCATGGGTCGCTCGGATCCCGACTCCCGAGTCTCGGGTTCTCAAACTCCCTGGCGGCGTCGCCTGATGGCGCCCACACGGTTGCCGAAACCCGAGCTTCGGGTGCAGCTGCCGGTCAGCGAGCTCCGCGGCTTCTCGTAGGCGAGCTGAACATTTCCCTTTGCCCGGGGCATGGTGTCCCAGGGCTAGCTGGGACTATCTCACCGCCGCGCGCAGTACAGCGCCGGCATCGTTGGGCATGCCGTATTCATGCAGTTGCAATGCGACAGACATCACCGCACGCTCTGACTGCTCACGGCCGAAGATCTGGATGGCTGCGTCAGCCAGCTGATCGTGGCGCTGTCGCAGAAGGACGAGCGACGCCGCACTCTCCAGTGGTGTCAGCACGTCAGTGGTCCCGTGCAGGAGGCTGAGGGCTGAGGACTCGTCCTCAGCCCACAGCTCAGCCACTCTCTGCGTGAGTTGCCTGGCGGCGGCAACGTCCGACGCGGTGTGCTGCCGGTCCCCCTTATCCGGGGGGACCGGCAGGTGTCCTGACGGTTCGCTGAGCGGCCAAGGCGCGGCCTGGCCGGCCTCCAGCTGAGACTGCCGGTCCTTGGCAGCCAGCTGATGGGAAGCGGCCCTGGTTTGGGCGTTCACGCACTCGTCTTCCAGTGCGGTGACCTTCTCTGTCAGAGAGGTGATCTGCTGACGGAGCGCCCTGCAGGAGCTGCAGCCGGTTTTCTCGGCAGCTTGGCGTAGCGCGAGGTAGTGAGACAGCGGTTTGATCCCCGCCGTATCTCCTGAGGTGAGCTTGGCCAGGGAGTGGAGGTTCTCTATGAAGTGGTGCGGTGCGGGCAGCCTGCCGCTGAGGTAACGGTGCACCGTGCTCGCGGCGATGCGGTACTGACAGTGGCTGGAGAGGAGCTCTGCCACCGTTCGGACCGGGGCAGTCGAAGGCTCCATCGACGCGTGAAGCTCAGAAAGGCCGTCAACAAGAGCCTTCCTGCCTGGCTGCAGGCCGCCATCGATCTCGACCCCCGTCTGACGGCGCCTTGGCATGGTTCATCCCCCACGGTTGCTCTGCCGGTGCGTGTTCACCAAGTGTGCAGGAGTGGTCTGTTGCGAACCCACACGCAACAAGAGTTTTCACTGGCTTTTCGTTTGATCATGCGCTGAAGTAGTTGCCAGATGGGCTCCGGGGGTGGCTGGCTCTAGGGCTGCCAGGGGAGTCCGCAGACACGATGAGCGGAGGCTCTACATGACGCTGCCGTCTTGGCGGGACGGAAAGTACGGGACCAAGGTGCGTGCGGCCCTGTGGCTGGAGTCCGAGGTGGGGGAAGGCAACATCTTCACCAAGGCGCAGTTGCGCGAAGCGTTCCCTGATGTGGCGCAGATTGACCGGCGAATGCGTGATCTCCGTGACCACGACTGGACGATCCACACGCGCCGTGAGGACCCTGCCCTCAAGCAGGAGGAGCAGAGGTATGTGAAGAAGGGGGCCGAGGTCTGGATCCCCGGCCAGGCGAAGACGCTCAAGACGAAGTCCAGCCTTACCGCATCTCAGCGGACCAAGGTCATGGTGTCCGACAACTTCCTCTGCCGGTCGTGTGGCATCGGTGCGGGTGAGTCCTACTACGACGGCGGGCAGGACTCCCAGCTCGACATCGCCCGGCGGAAGGTGGTTCTGGCAGACGGTTCTGTGCAGGTGCAGCTTGTTACCGAGTGCAACCGGTGCCGGGTTGGGGGCCGTGAACGTGAAGTCGACCTTGGCGCGGTGATCAGCCAGGTGAAGGCTCTCGCCCCCTTGGAGCGGAAGGTTCTCGCCACTTGGGTTGAGGCTGACGGCCGCAAGCCGAGTGCACTTGAGAAGTTGTGGGGCGTGTACCGGACCCTGCCGCAGGAGTCCCGGGAAGCCGTCAAGCAGGCTGCGGCCAACGAGGAAGAGTGAGCGGGGGAATCGGAATCATGCTGGGAGAGTTTGCACCGCCGCCGCGGGCACAGGAGTTCACCGAGCTGATCAAAGCGAGGCTGAAGGAAGCCCAGAGCAAGGGCGGCACCCGGGAGTCCGTCACGATTGACGTGAACGGTCAGGCGCTGTACGTCGAAGTGATCACCCTTCCCCTCAGCGGTCTCTACTACAACCCTGGGACTCACCGGATCCGGGCTCAGCGCAGCCATAAGCCGGAGCTGGAAAAGGCCCTCGAAAAGGACCCGTGGAGCGCCGAAAGCCAGGGCTACCTGCAGTTTCTGCTCCAGGCTGAGCCGGCGAACCCGGATCGCCGGGACGTCGACTTCGACAAGCTGAAGGACAGCCTGAAGGAGTTCGGCCAGAACGATCCCGGCCTGGTGACCCATCACGGCGTGCTCGTGAACGGCAACACCCGTGCTGCCGCCTTGCGGGAAAGCGGTGCGCAGACCATGCGCGTGGGCGTCCTTCCGGAGTCCTTCACCTGGGCGGACATCAACGCGGTGGAGCTGGCGCTCCAGCTGCGGAAGGACCACCGCCGCGACTACTCGTACATCAACCGCCTGCTGGCCATGGAAGAGCAGGCTTCGCTGGGACGTACGCCCGATGCGATCGCGAAGGATTTCCGCATCCGTCCGGCTACCTACCACCAGGAGCGGTGGATTCTGGGCACGATCCGGGAGCTGATCGAGCGCAGCAGGAGCGGGGGCGGCGTGGCTCTCCGGCTTGTCGACTTCGAGGACGACCAGGAGAAGCTGAAGGAGCTCCATCGCAGCTACGAGAAGCTTGCGGCAGTGGACCGGGACCAGGCGGAGGTGCTTAAGGAGATGCGGCTGGCCGCCATCCTCTTGGGGTTCTCCAAGACGGATGTCCGCCACATCGACGAGGAATTCCTGAAGAAGGACTATTTGGGGAGGGAGCTTCCGGAGGAGCTGAAGAAGACATCGGGCGCTGGCGAGCCGGAGGCTGTGTCAGTCCCCGGACTGGGTGTGACAGTTCCCGGGGCGGCTAAGGCCGTTGCCGCCGCGCGGGCCCTCAATGACCAGGTTCTCCGCGCTAAGGCTTCCGCCCGAAAGCCGGAAAACGACCCGTTGGGCTCGCAGGACGGTACTGCGCAGGCGCTCTTTGACCAGGCGAAGGGCGCCTTCGATAAGGCAATCGACTCTGCGGGCCGAGACGCGCGGGTGAGGAAGCGGAAGCAGCTTGCCCCGGCACGGCTTGCGGATGCCTGCGCTGACATTGACCAGTGCCTGGTGGATCTGGTCCAGGCCCGCGCCTCCCGGACTCTCGACGAGGAGGCGTTCGATGAGGCCGTCCTGAAGCTCAGGGAGAGCCTTCGCAAACTCGCCCAGCAGGCCGGCCGTGGTCTTGCCCACCCGGGCGACGGCGTCTCGTGGCTTATCGATGCCGCAGTCGTGGAGGTTTCCTGATGGCCGAGTCGGCCGCAGAAACGTCCTTGCGCCTCTCGTTCGACGAGTCGCGTACGAAGGTCATCCTGCGCACCACGGATGACTACCGCGAAGACCTGGTCCAGCTGGCTGCCCGTTTTCGTACGGGCGGCCAGCTCGGCCCGCTGGCTGTGTCGGTGGACATCGATGACCTGCTCGCGCAGCTGAACGCGATCAGTGCCTGGCCTCACCACACGGGTGTGGAGTGGGACCCGGAGCTGCGCGAGCTTGTGCTCGGCATTCTCCAGGATGCCGATGCCGTCAAGAAGCGTCTTGAGGCTCCCGACCAGGCGCTGGAAGTCTCGCCAGACGACGTTCCAGGCATGCTCGGGGACGGCTGGAAGGCTGAGCTGAACGGCTTCCAGCGTCGTGACATCGCCAAGCTTCTTTCGCTTCAGCACGGTGCGAACTTCAGTGTCCCCGGTGCCGGCAAAACCCGTGTAGCCCTTGCGGTGTATGCCGCTCAGAAGGCACAGGGAAAAGCGAGCAGACTGCTCGTTGTCTGCCCCAAGTCGGCCTATGAGTCCTGGCAATACGAGACTGGAGCATGCTTCGTCCACGCGCTGCGGCCGTGGTTCCCCGACGGCCCGCATGACCCGTTCGCTGAGGTCCTGATCGTCAATTACGAACGCTTGGACCGCTCGCTGGGCATGCTGGCGGCTTGGCTCCAGGCAGCGCCTTCCATGATCATCCTTGATGAGGCGCACCGCATGAAGCTGGGGGCACGCGGCACCTACGGAGCGGCCTGTATGGCGCTCGGTCCGCTTGCGCGCCGACGGCTGATCCTGACGGGTACGCCAGCCCCGAATGGGCCGAAGGACTTGGAAAACCTCCTGGGCTTTGTGTGGCCGGGACACGGTCAGCGGTCTGTGGTGCAGGCTGTGGCAGGAGGGGATCTCCGGCACGCCAGCACTGTGCTGAGGCCACTCTTCACCCGGACGACCAAGCAGGAGCTGGGGCTGCCTCCGATGGAGGTGCATGTGCGCTACGTGGACATGCCCAGCCTGCACGCGGAGATCTACAGCTCTCTGGTAGCCGGGATGAACAACGGGGCACGTGATGATCTCAGCACGCTCGGTAAGTCGGCCCTCCGTCTCCTGATGGCCGCGACGAGTCCAGCGCTCCTGCTGGAAGGGGCTACCCAGTACGAGCCCCTGGCTTATCAGCTGCCGCCTCTTGAGATACCTCAGGGTGACTCGCTGTTCACTCTTCTGCAGGATCTTCCTGACTACGAGCTGTCTCCCAAGTACCAGGAGGCCGTCGCGATTGTTGCCGCGAACGCGGCACAGGGGCGTAAGACGCTGGTGTGGACGACGTTCGTGCGGAGCTTGACGACGCTGCAAAAGCTGCTGGAAGCGTACGGGCCAGCGGCTGTTTATGGAGGGACCCCCGACCGCGAAGAGCAGATCCGGCGCTTCCGGGAAGACCCCAGCTGCATGGTGCTGATCTCCAACCCAGCGACCTTGGGTGAGGGCATCAGCCTGCACCATGTGTGCCACGACGCTGTCTACGTGGACAGGGACTTCATGGCCGGCCGCTTCCTGCAGAGTCTCGACCGCATCCACAGGCTGGGCCTGGACCCCAGCGCTGAGACACGGGTCACTGTGCTCGCCGCCCGCAACACGATCGATCAGGTGGTTGAGGTGCGCCTGGACCAGAAGCTGGAGTTCATGGGCAAGATCCTCGACGACCCCTCCGTGCAGCAGCTCTCTGACCTGCAGGAGGAGCCTTCGGTGGCTGCTGGCCTTGCGCCGAGTGACATGGCGGCTCTGCTGCAGCATGTGGGTATTGGCTAGCCGCATGGTACGAGCGCTGGACCTGCCCTGGGCGGCGAAACCCTAGGCTGGGACACTCCTGGGTGCGAGATGGCTGTTGTCTCATGCTGTCTCTGCGAAACTTGAGCAACTGCTTACGTCGCACCCAGGAGGAGCCCGCCGTGACCGCCGGCACAGAAGAATCCCAGCCGTTGACCTCGATCGAGATCTGCGCTGGTGCTGGCGGACAGGCCGTCGGCCTGCACAACGCCGGTTTTCGCCACCTTGCGCTCCTGGAGATCGACAAGTTCGCGAGCAAGACGCTGCGCACGAATGTGCGTGACCATCCGGATTGGGCAGGCTGTGAGGTCATTGAGGGCGACGTCAAGGATGTCGACCCGTTCGGCCACGAACAGCTCGTAAAGTTCGGCCTGAAGCCCGGAGAGCTGGACCTTCTTGCTGGTGGAGTGCCCTGCCCTCCGTTCTCTGTCGCTGGTCGGCAGCTGGGGGCGGAAGACGAGCGTGATCTCTTCCCCAGGATGCTCGAACTGGTGGATCAGCTTCGGCCGAAGGCGGTGATGATCGAGAACGTCAAGGGCATCCTGGAGGCGAAGTTCGAGGGCTACCGCGACCAGATCGTCGCCGAGCTGGAAGGGTACGGCTATGACTTCTGCGGCTGGGAGCTGATTGAAGCTTGTCGTTACGGAGTTCCGCAGCTCAGGCCCCGAGCCATTCTTGTCATGATCGCCAAGGAGTTCACCGCTGATGTGAAGTTCGAGTGGCCGGTAGGCGACGACAGCATCGTCAGCGTGGCGGACGCACTCGCAGAGACCATGCAGGAGCGGTGCAAGCCCTATGGCCCCAGAGGGCAGGACGTCTTCGACAAGTGGTTGAAGAAGGCCCAGGGCCGCGGCACCGAAGCACCGACGCTCGTCGGCGGCTCCAAGAAGCACGGTGGAGCCGATCTTGGGCCTAGCCGGGCTAAGGCTGCGTGGGCTGCGCTGGGTGTCGATGCGATGGGCGTCGCCAACGACCCCGAAGAGTGTGTTCCTGACCGCGACCTCTTCAGGGAGAACGGACCGATGCTCACAGTGGAGCAGGCCGCGATCATCCAAGGCTTCCCGCGCCATTGGAAGTTCGAGGGCGGGAAGACCGCCCGCTACCGCCAGGTCGGCAACGCCTTCCCGCCGCCCGTCGCGGAAGCCGTGGGCCGGGCCATCGCCGCAGTCCTCCGGCCCGAGGCGCCTGGCCTTTCGGCAGAAGGCATCGTGAGCGACGGCCAGGAACTACTCCCGGCTGCCCGGCGCGGAGCCGAGCTCGGCTCGACGGCGGAGGACCGTAGCCGCGATCTTCAGGCTGCAGTCCTCTGAAGGCTCGTGCTCCCAGAACCGGAGCACCACCCACCCTGCCGCGATAAGGCGCGCGTCCGTATCCCGGTCGCGCGCCATGTTGCCGGCGACCTTGCCTGACCAGTAGCCGGGGTTTGTCCGGGGCGCTACGTAGTGCTCCGGGCACCCGTGCCAGTAGCAGCCGTCGATGAATACGGCGACCTTCGCTGGGCGGAAGACGAGATCGGCTGTGCGGCGCAGGTCCGGCAAAGGTCTCGCGGCCACCCGGTAGCGCAGCCCCTGGGCATGTACCAGCCGCCGGATCAGCTGCTCCGGCTTCGTATCCCGGCTGCGGATCGCCTGCATGTTGCGGCGACGGGCTGCTGACGAGGCCCAGGAGCCTTCGGGAGCGGTCCACTCGGTGTCATCGGGCACAGGTCCGAGGGTAGTGCCGATCGCAAGCGAGCCGCCGCTCAGCGACGCCATCCCACCCCGTACTGCCCCCCCTGCGGCCCCCACCCCTGAGCCGCATACGCCCGCGGTACCGCCCCCGCCGCCTGGGCCAGTGCCGGCTGGGCCACGTGTTTGCGTTGCCAGAGGTGGTGGAGGAGCTCCTGCTCGCGCGCCGTGAAGTCGTTCGTCACCGTGCCGTGGTGGGCGCGCTGGCGGAGGAACGCCAGGGACGTCGCGAACGAGATGTACTCCGCCACCGCCCGGGCCGCCGCCGGGCCCCCCGTGCGGCGGGCCAGATCGCGGGCTATGCCGCGGGCCCGCATCGAGGACAGGGCGATCGGTTCCGGCGGGGTGAGCCAGCCCGCCGCCTGGTAGGCGGGGAGGTAGGTGCGGACGGTGCGGAGCTCGTTCTGGCGGGACCAGATCGTCAGCCACGTCAGAACCCCGAACACCGGCACCATGAACAGGGTGTAGACGGCGAGGAACCCGAACGCCGGCAGGCTCGCGGAGCCGTTCCAGACCGCGTGCAGGACCATCGCCGTCAGCAGTGCGGCGACCGGTACGAGGACGCGGCGAACGCGGCGGTGCGGGGCCAGGGTCGCGGCTATGCCGAAGCCCAGGCCCGTCATCGCCGTGAAGAGCGGGTGGGCGAACGGCGAGAGCAGCACGCGGATGAAGAACGTCGCCGCCGTCGTCGAGCGCAGTCCCGAGTAGCCGAAGCTCTGGTCCGAGGCGAAGGCGTTGCCCAGGTAGAGGATGTTCTCGGTGAACGCAAAGCCCGTGGCGGTGAGGCCGGCGATCACGACGCCGTCGACGATGCCGTGGAAGTCACGGCGCCGGTAGAGGAACAGCAGCAGCACCGCGGCGGCCTTCGCGCTCTCCTCCACCACCGGCGCGACGAACGTGGCGCCCCAGGTGTCCGCGTCGGCGTCCTGCGCGGCCTCGACGTTGCTCAGGAGCCACTGCGTGGCGTAGCCGTTGGCGAGGATGGCCAGGAGCGTGGCCGCGCAGGCCCCCCACGCGAAGGCGAAGATCAGGTTCCGCCAGGGCTTCGGCTCGACCCGGTCCATCCAGCGGAACGCCGCCACCAGCAGCGGAACGGGCAGCACCGCCAGGCCGAGCCCCACGAGGAAGCCCTCGGTTCCGGTCTGCTCGCGCACCAGGGCGAGGATGACCAGGCCGCACAGGGCGAGCAGCAGGATCAGCGCACCGGCGCGCATCGCCTTGTTGTCCCACAGGGGACGGCGCGGCTTGTAGTGCCGGCCCGCGGGCGCGGGCAGTGCGGCGAAGTTCGGCTGCTGCCCGGAGACGGGCACCGGCCCGGCTATCGGCTGCTGGTGGGACGGGGACTCATGCACCCGATGACCCTAACGAAGGGCCGCATCGGGCAGGGGACGGTTTTCCGCCCACCCCGCCCACCCCGTCCCCGCGCGCCCGAAGGACTCGGCCCCGCCCGTCGGCTACCGCTCCCGCCGCTTGAACATCAAGTCGTGCACCACGTGGCCCTTGTCCAGGCCCTGCCCCTCGAACCGCGTCAGCGGGCGGAACTCCGGACGCGGCGCGTAGCCGCCGTCCGGCTGGGTGTTCTCGAAGTCCGGGGCCGCGGAGAGCACCTCCAGCATCTGCTCCGCGTACGGCTCCCAGTCCGTCGCGCAGTGCAGCACCGCGCCCGGGGCCAGGCGGGTGGCGGCCAGCGCCAGGAACTCCGGCTGGATCAGCCGCCGCTTGTGGTGCCGCTTCTTCGGCCACGGGTCCGGGAAGTAGACGCGCAGGCCGGCCAGGGAATCCGGGGCCAGCATCTCGCGGAGCAGGATGATCGCGTCGCCGTTGGCGACCCGGACGTTCTTCAGGCCGTTCCGCTCGGCGAGGGCGAGGAGATTGCCCTGCCCGGGGGTGTGCACGTCGCAGGCGAGGATGCCGGTGCCCGGGTCCGCCGCGGCCATCTGGGCCGTGGCCTCGCCCATGCCGAAGCCGATTTCCAGGACGACCGGCAGCCCGGGGGCGTCGAACAGCTCCCCGAGGTCCAGGCGGCGCATGCCGTCGACGTCCAGGCCCCACTGGGGCCAAAGCCGGCGCAGCGCCTCGCCCTGGCCGGTGGTCACCCGGCTGCGGCGCGGCTGGAACGAGCGGATGCGCCGCTCGTGGTGCGAGCCCGCCGGATCCGGCGCCGGGCCGTCGGGGAACATCGGCTCCCGCCTGCGGGCGTCGGAGGCGGGACGGGGCACTGGGGTGGGGGCATGATTCTCGGACACAGTGCTCCAATTCTACGGGCGTGTCGACGGCCGGAGCCGGGGGCGAGCGTGACCGCTCCGGCCAGGGCCGTGCAAGGGCCGCACCAGGCCTTACTCGGGCCTCACGAGGGACTCCCGGCGTCTCGCCCCACTCCACCTCACCCCACTCCAGCTCACCTCATCGCCGTGAGCACCCGCCGCGCCACTTCCCGCCCGATCGGCAGCGAAGCCGTCGCCGCCGGTGACGGCGCGTTCAGCACGTGCACCACACGAGGGGACTCGGCGAACAGGAAGTCGTCCACCAGCGTGCCGTCCGGCAGGACCGCCTGGGCGCGCACCCCCGCCGGGGCGGGTATCAGATCCCGCGCGCTCACCTCCGGCAGCAGCCGGCGGACCGCCTCCGTGAAGGCGCGCTTGGACAGCGAGCGCCGCACCTCGCCCGCGCCGTACCGCCAGTGGCGGCGGGCGAGGTGCCAGGAGCCGGGGTAGGCGAGCGTCCCCGCCAGCTCCCCCGGGCGTACGGTGCCGCGGTGGTACCCCTCGCGGGCGAGCGCCGGCACGGCGTTCGGCCCCAGGTGGACGCCGCCGTCGATGCCCCGGGTGAGGTGGACGCCGAGGAAGGGGAACGCGGGATCCGGCACGGGATAGACGAGACCGCGCACCAGCTCCGCGCGCGCCGGCGACAGCTCGAAGTACTCCCCGCGGAACGGCACGATCCGCATGCCCGGGTCGTCACCCGCCAGCCGCGCGACCTCGTCGCTGTACAGCCCCGCGCAATTGACCAGCGCCCGCGCGCGCAGCACCTCGCCCAGGGACGTCCGCACCGCGACCCCGGACGCCCGCCGCCCGATCTCCCGCACCCGCGCCCCGTACCGCACGGACGCCCCCGCGTCCTCCGCGAGGCGGGCCAGCCGGGCGGCCACCGCGCCGTAGTCGCACACGCCCGTCGTGCCGACGTGGATGGCGCCCAGGCCCCGGACGTGCGGCTCGTACTCGGCTATCCGTGCGGGGCCCAGCTCCCGCACGGGGATGCCGTTCTCCCGGCCGCGCTGGACCAGCGCGTGCAGCCTCGGCAGCTCCGCGCGCTCCGTGGCGACGATCAGCTTGCCGGTGACCTCGTACGGCAGGCCCTGCTCGGCGCAGAACTTCACCATCTCCGCCGCGCCCCGCACCGCGAACCGGGCCTTGAGCGAACCCGGCCGGTAATAGATGCCGCTGTGGATCACACCGCTGTTGCGCCCGGTCTGGTGGAGCGCCGGCCCCGGCTCCTTCTCCAGCACGACGACGCTCGTGCCGGGCGCGGCCCGCGTGATCGCGTACGCCGTCGACAGGCCCACGATCCCGCCCCCGACCACCAGCACGTCGCAGTCGTACGCCTTCACCCCATCACCTCCCCGCGCCGGCCGGTCATCCGCGGCCGAGCACCCCGCGTTCCCAGCGCCTCACCCACGTCCCCATCATGACCTGCGCCACTGACAACGGGTCGAAACCAAGGTCAACGCGGGGATCACGCCGGGAAGATCACACTGCGGACGGTCGCAGCGGACGCGGGCGACGGCAACCGGAACAGCAGGCGGCGGGGGAGGGAAAAGAGGACGAAGACAGAGAGAAAGGGGCAGCTCATGCGCGAACAGAGGCCAGAGAGCGGAGCGGCGCCAATCCGGGAGCAGAAGAGCAGGAGAGCAAGGCGGCACCGCCACCCCTCACTGCCTCAGCGCCGGCACCGCCGCCCCTGACCGCCTCAGCGCCGGCCCCCCGCCCCCACCCTCACCCCAGCGACACCAGCAGCGGCCGTGCCCGCTCCCGCAGCTCGACCACGCGCGGCTCGTCCCCGTACGGCTCCAGCCGGTGCAGCAGATCCCGGACGTACTCGGTCGTCCGCACCGAGGAGATCCGCCCCGCGACCTCCACCGCCCGGGTGCCGGCCGCGCACGCCGCGTCCAGATTGCCCGACTCCAGCTCGGCGACCGCCGAGACCACCAGCCGCAGCCCGTGCGAGCGCACGAACTCCTCCGTGGGGCGGGACAGCGCCTGCTCGGTGAAGCGCTGCACCTGCCGCGGCATCCGCAGATCGCGGTAGCACTCGGCGGCGTCGGCCGCGAACCGCTCCTGGGTGTAGAAGTCCAGCCAGCCCGGATCCGGATCGCCCGTACGCGCCCGCTCCAGCCACCCCTCGGCGGCCTTGAGCGCCGCCCCGCAGGCCGGTGCGTCCCCGGCCTTGGCCTGGGCCCGCGCCTCGACCAGCCGGAAGAAGCTCATCGTGCGGGCCGTGGCCAGGCCGCGGTTGCGCTCCAGGGCCGCCTGCGCCAGGTCCACGCCCTCGTCGGCGAAGCCCCGGTAGGTGGCCTGCAGGCTCATCGAGGCCAGGACGTAGCCGCCCAGCGGCACGTCGGCGGCCGCCCGGGCCAGCCGCAGCGCCTGGATGTAGTAGCGCTGGGCGGCCTCCTGCTGGCCGGTGTCGAAGGCCATCCACCCGGCGAGCCGGGTCAGTTCGGCGGTGGCGCCGAACAGGGAACGGCCCACGTCGTCGCTGTAGGAGCCGAGGAGCAGCGGCGCCGCGTCCACCCGCAGGCACTCGGGGACCATCGACGAACGCCAGTCGCCCCCGCCGTACTTGGAGTCCCACCGGCGGGCGTCGTCCGCGGCCTCCCGCAGCTTCGTCACATCGCTGTGGCCCACCCGCTGCGGCGCCCCGCCGTCGGATCCGGTGCCGCCGTCGGACCCGGTGCCGCTGTCGGCCTCCTTGGCCGCCTGGTGGGCCTCCCGGGCGACGGAACTGTCGGCGGGGGTTATCAGCCAGCGGGACGCGGGCGTGGCATAGGCGCTGACGGAGAAGGATCCGGCCAGGCTCTGCCAGATGCCGCCGCCCCCGCGCCGACCGGCGAGATCCAGCCTGTACAGCTCCGTCGCGGACCGCACGGCCTGGCCGACATCGCGCGGGAAGGACAGCCCTACCTCGGGCGCCGGATCGGCGTCCGCGAGGCCGATCTCGTGCAGGGGCACCGGCCGGCCGAGCTTCCCGGCGATCGCGGCGGCGATCAGATGGGGGGCCGCGCCCTGCGGCACCATGCCCTTGGAGACCCATCGGGCGACGGACGTCTTGTCGTAGCGAAGTGTCAATCCGCGCTGCGCACCGAGGTCGTTGACCCTGC
Organism: Streptomyces sp. NPDC046215; assembly: GCF_040646215.1. NCBI lineage: Bacteria > Bacillati > Actinomycetota > Actinomycetes > Kitasatosporales > Streptomycetaceae > Streptomyces > Streptomyces sp. NPDC046215. Next base: position 13,864 of record NZ_JBEYZW010000093.1, read on the forward strand.
GCGCGAGACCGGCGTTACTGATCCCGGCGAGGATGAGGACGGTGCCGAGCTTCTCGTTCGGCCCGCGTGGCTCCCTGGACATGCGCACCCCTCGGCGACGGCGACGCCCGCCCCGGCATAGGCACGGGGCATTCGTAAACCCAGCGTAGTTCCCCGGATCCCGACCGTTAAGAGGGGTTGTCCCGGATGGCGAGATTCTGGCCCGTGCGGACGTGCACGGAGGGGCACGTGCTCCGGTTGTGTGTGGCTGTGCGCCCACCGTGCGCTCTGTACGCGCCAACGGGCAAGCGCTTCCATGGAAGTTGCGTGGGTTGGCCCGCTGCACTGGATCCAGTGGGCTGGGGGAGCCGTCGCCTCATTCCCCGCGGGCGGCGGACGAGTCCGGGAGGCGGATCATCCGCCTCCCGGACTGTCGCGTGCGAACCCCCGCGGTCCGAAGCACTCCGTGAACGCGCCCCCGTGCCGCGCCCGCACCCGACATTGGCCGGAACTCGCCAGTGGGCAAGGCGAGATGGCGCCCCGAGCGCCGAAGAGGAACGGACGGCGGCGCGTCCTCCCACAGCGGTTCGGCGCGAGCGCGCCGCAACGCGCCGTACGCGCACGCATCGCCCCCCGGCGCGCCCGCCCGTGGCAGCATGGCCCTGCAATGAGCATGGCGGCCGGCCGCGCCCCGGGAACTCCGGCCCACGGCGCCCTCAGGGCGGCCACCCCGGCGCGGTGTTGTGGCAATTCACCCCACTATCAGGTGGGTTGGAGAGAAGACGCGGCCACAGTGTGGCCAATGTGTCGTCCCTTTCGCTGCCGCAACGGGCCGCTCACTGTGCATGATGACTGCACCTGTTGGTGGTCCACAGCCTGTGGAGGCGGCAATGCGCTGGTTGGTGGGGTGGAGCAGCACCGCCTCAGGGGCCGGTCCGCGTCCCGCCCCCTACGACGACCCCGGACACCTGGAGACCCCCACCGTCCACCCCGTGGGCGCCCACCTCCTGTGGGGCGACCCGGCCCCCCTCTGGGCCGTCGGCGACTGGCGCCCCGACGAGGTCCGCGTCATCCGGACCGACCCCGGCACCCGCCTCGCCGTCCTCGGCCGCTGCGGCGCGCGCGACGACGAACTGCGGGTCGGCCTCACCGCCGCCCGCGGCGGCGCGCTCCGGCACCTGACGGCGTGGCCGGGCAGCTACACCGCCGTCGCCCAGGTCGGCCGCCGCATCACCGTCGCCGGCGACCTCGCCGGAGCCCGGCCCGTCTTCCACACCGCCTGGGCCGGCGGCACCGCCTACGCCACCGCGGCCCTCCCGCTCGCCGACCTCATCGAGGCCCAGCTCGACATCGGCCACCTCGCCGCGCTCCTCGCCTGCCCCGACTCCCCGGAGGCCCTCGGCGACGGCACCCCCTACGTCGGCGTCCGGCGCGTACCCCCCGGCCACGCGCTCGTCCTGCGCGACGGCGCCCGCGACGTCACCGGCTACGAACCCACGGCCTCGCTCGCGGTCGCCGCACCCCAGATGGCCCCCGAGAAGGCCGTCGAAGGCATAAGGGACGCCCTCGTCGAGGCCGTACGGACCCGCCTCGCCGCCCCCCGCCACGCGCCCGACGGCGGATTCGGCGACCTCGACCCGGGGCCCGTGCCGGGCATGGGCCCCGCGCACCGCCGCGCCGCACGCGGCGCCCCCGCCCCCGGCATCGGCGCCGACCTCTCCGGAGGCAGCGCCTCCGCCACCCTGGCCCTGCTCGCCGCCGGACTGCCCGGCGTCCCCGGCACCCCCCTCGGACACGGCACCGGCGCGGGCGAGCGCCTCCTCGCCGTCACCTTCAACGACCTCGCCGCGGACGGCGGCGCCGCCTACGACGCCGAGCTCGAACGGGCCGGCGCCATGGCCGCCAACCCCCGGCTGCACCACGTGGTCGTCGCCGCCGGCGAGGAAGCCCTCCCCTACGCCGACCTGGCCGGCGGCCCGCTCACCGACGAGCCCGGCCCCTCCCTCGTCACCGCCGAGCGCCACCGGCGGCGGCTCGCCGCCGGCAGCGCCGACCACCTCGTCGGACACGGCGCCCGCCAGGTGCTGGACGCCCACCCCGCCCGCCTCGCCGACCTGCTGCTGGACCGGCGCCGGCGCCACCTGCTGCGCCCCGTCTCGGCGCTCGCCCGCGCCGACGGGCCGTCCGCCCAGTCCCTCTTCGTGCCCTTCACGGTCTACCGCGCGGCTCGCCGGCTGGCCCGCACCTCCTACCGGGAGGGCCTGGAGGCCGCCGCCGGGCAGCTGCTCGCGCCGGGGTTCCCGGCCGTGGACGACCGGTCGCCCGTGGCCCCGCCGGGCCCCGGCGGGGCCGTCGACGCCTCGCTCGCCGCCCTCACCTGGTGCAGACCGGGCCCCGCCGCGCGCTGGCTGACGGGCGAGGCGCTCGCCGAAGTATCGGTTCGTCTCCAGGCCGCCGCGGTCCGCCCGCAAGGGCTCCTCCAGCGGCCCGGGGAACGCCGCGCCGCCGCCGCGCTCGCCCGCCACGCCGCCGACCACCGGGTCCTGGAGCAGGCCGCCGAGGTCCGCAGCCAGCGCCTCCACGCCCCCTTCCTCGACAACCAGGTCGTACGAGCCTGCCGCGCGCTTCCCGAAGCGCTCCGCGTGCAACCGGGGGCGCGCGCCTCCGTCCTGCGCGCGGTCCTCGCCGGGTCCGGCGTCCGCGAGCTGCCCCCCGGGTGGGGCGCCACCTCCCACGCCTCGCACGCCGCGGCCCTGCGTGCGGGCCTGAGGGTCTCGGTGAAACCCCTGATGGAGCTCTTCGACGCGCCCCTGCTGGCGGACGCGGGCCTCGTCGAGGCCAGGGTCGTACGGGCCGCCCTGCACGCGGCGGCCGACGGCCGCCCGCTGCCGCTCGACGGCCTGGCCGAGCTGGTCTCCACCGAGGTGTGGCTGCGCCGCCTCCTCGCCCGCCGCGGCACCTGCTGGACGGGCTCGGCGGCCCCCCGCCGGCGAGCGGTGGCGGAAGGGGTGACGGGAGCGGCCCCACGACCGTCCCTGTGAATCCGCCGGCCCTGACGATCGCTGTGCCGGACGACCGATCGCTGTGCCGGACGACCGACCGCTGTGCCCGGTGATCGCGGTGCTTGACGACCGTGGTGTCCGACGAGCGGGCCGGCGCCGTCAACCGCAGGTGATCTCCGCCCGCGCCCAGTCGGCCACCGCGAAGGTGCCCATGGCGGAGCCCGGCTCCACGACCAGCCGCATCGTCCGGTACCCCGACAGCGGGACGTGCACGGGCACCGCCGCCTCCCCGCCCCGCACCACCCCCGAGCTCCACAGCCGCGTGTCGCCCCCGTAGACGGAGAACCGGAGCGCGCCGAGCCCGAGCGTCATGTCGTCCACCCCCACCACGGCGTCGTAGGCGGTGCAGGACCGGTTCAGATCGATCGTCACCGAGGACGACGCGTGCGCGCTCACGCCATGGCGGTACGCCACCCCGCCGATCCGCAGCCCGTGCCGCTGCCACAGCCAGCTCCCGCCCAGCCGCACCTCGGGCCCGGTGCCGTCCCCGAGGCCCGCGTACGGCAACTGGGCGACCCGGAAAGCGGCCGGCGGAAGGGGCGGCGGAGTGGGCGTGGGGCTCGGGGGCGGCGCGGGGGGCGTGGGCTTCGGAAGAGGGGGCACCGGAGCAGTCGACTGGCCGGGGGACGGCGTGTCCCGGGGCGGCGCCGGTGTCGGGGTGGGCCTGGGGCTCGGGGACGGCACCGGACCGCGCGAGCTCACCGGTCGGGGTTCGGGCGGCGGTTCCGCCACGGGCTTCGCGGACGGCGTGCGCACCGGAGCGGGCACGACCGGCCCCGCCGTGACCTTGGCCTGCGGCTTCTTGGCCGGCGCCGGGGAGTGCCCCATCAGGGCGTACGCGGCCACGGCACCGGCCGCGACCACCGCGCCCGCCGCGATACCGATCTTCGCCGGTGCCCCCAGCCCCTCACTCGCCGCCGCACCTCCGGCCCCACCGCTCGCACCGGAACCGCCCGCGCCGCCACTCGCGGCGGCGGCCGCACCGGCCCCCGCCGCCGTGCCCGCGCCCGCCGCACCGGCCGCCAGCCCCGCCACGGCCTTGACCGAGAACCCGGCGGCCAGCCAGCCGATGACCGCGACCGGGAGCAGCGCCCGCAGCCGCGCGTTGACATCCGCGACCTCCAGCGCCGCGCTCCGGCACCGTGAGCACTCCTCCAGGTGTTTGCGCAGCCCCCGCTCGGCCCGCATCCGCAGTCCGCCCCGCGCATAGGCCCCGAGCCGGTCCGCGTACCGCGCGCAGTCCCCGCCCGAGGTCAGCGACGTGTGCACGTGCGCCTGCAGATAAGCCTGCTTCAGCCCCTCACGCGCCCGGTGCGCCAGCACCGCCGTCGCGTTGGCCGTCAGCCCCAGCAGCGGCGCGACGTCACTGGGCGACTCCTCCTCGACGGTGGTGTGCCACAGCACCGTCTGCCAGCGCTCCGGGAGGCTGCGGAACGCGCGCACCGCCAAGGAGTGCTCGGCCTCGCGCATGGCCAGCACGTCCGCGCCCAGGTCGAGGGTGTCGTCGTCCGCGGCGACGGACGCGCGGGCCGCCGACGCGGCGAAGACCGCGAAGTCCTCGACCAACTGCTCCCGGCGGGTGGTCCGCGCCCATGCCGCCGCGACCCTGCGCACCGTGGTCAGCAGATACGCCCGCACCGCCGTATTCGGCCCGGCGCCGCCCCGGACGGCCTGCAGGGTGCTGGCGAAGACCTCGTTGGTCAGGTCCTCGGCGGTGTGGTCGTCCCGGCAGCAGCTCCGGGCGTAGCGGCGGACCGCCCGCGCGTGCCGCCGGTAGAGCTCCTCGTACGCCTCGCTCTCACCGGAGCGCATCCGCACGACCAGCTCGGTGTCCGAAGGCGGCACCGCGGCACCGGCGCCCTGAGCACCGCCCCGGTCTCCGCCGGAGCCGGAACCCTCTTCGCCCCGGCGCCGGCCGTGCCCGTGCCGCTGCCGAGGGACACTCGGCACCTCACCAGGGGAGTCCGGGCCCGCCCCGGAGGGACCTGCCCGGCCGGGCGCGCCGGGAGCGGGCGGCGAGTCCGACCGCTCACTCCCGCGTGGTTCTTCCCGGCCGTCAACACCCATGGCGGAGGCCCTTGTACACGCCGATACACCCGAACACGGAGTCAGCGTGACACGGTGCCGACCGTCATCACCCCCGCATGCGCGATAACCACTCGTCCGGGGCGTCTTCACGCACCTGGAGCAAGGGAAGTCACCCGAACGGGGAAGGCTGATGGAACGCGCCCGAGGACGACCCGGGCGCGCCCTTTACGGAATGTCACCGGTGTGCGGGCCCGCGAGCCCGCACACCCACGTGCCGAAGGCTTACTCCGCCGGCCGCGACCGCAGGCCCTCCAGCAGGATGTCCAGCAGCCGCGAGGACGCCGCCGCCTGCTGCACCGCGTCCGGCAGCGAAGGAGCCGCCGTCGCGATGACCAGCAGCACATCCGCGACCGTTACGTCCGGGCGCAGCTGACCGGCGGCCCGTGCCCGGTCGACCAGCCGGCCGACGACCTCCAGCAGTGCCGCCGCCCCGGCGTCGTCCCGCTCCGGAGCAGGAGCCGACCGCTGCTCGACCAGCCGCAGCTCGTGCAGCTGCCCACCGGTCGCCCCCGGCTGCCGCTGCTGCGGCACCCGGGCCTCGATCCGCTCCGCGTTATCCGCGTTCTCCGCGTCGACACCGACCCGCAGCACCTGCGGCGGCAGCAGCCGGCCCGCGCCCGAGGCCACCGACGTGCGCAGGAACCGGGAGAGAGCCGACCACGGCTCGTCCTCCTGGCCGAGCGCCGTCCGCGCCTGCTCGGTCAGCCTGGCGGTCTCCTCCTCGGCTATCCGCCGGACCAGCACGTCCTTGCTCGGGAAGCGGCGGTAGACCGTGCCCACCCCCACCCGGGCCCTGCGCGCCACGTCCTCCATGGGCGCCCCGTACCCCAGCTCGCCGAAGACCTCGCGAGCCGCCCGCAATACATGTTCGAGGTTGCGCTGGGCATCCACGCGCAACGGAGTGCTCCGGCCACTGTTGGCGTCGACGGACGCGACAGCAGTCGACCAATGAGAGCCCTGAATGTGCATATGTGTTCCCCCGGTTATGACGTCTCCCCCCGGAGACTCCCCGCCCTGACTGCCGGGGCACGTCTCTGACACCCCGACGGAGTACGAACATAGTTGAGCCCCGGTCAAGAAAGAAGGGGTAGTTCCGCACAGGCCGTCCCCGATTGGAGTACGAGCCCCGCTCGCCCCGCTCCCGCACCACCGCGCGACCCCACCGCAGCGGCCCTGACCTGCACTGCTTTCCCCCGAGCAGGAGCCCTCCCGACGGAAGGATCAGCTCCGCGGACAGTCATACATTTCGCAGGGCCTGTGGACAAACTCCCGGAGCCGGTGCGTCATGGGAGGGAGCTGTGCTTGCCCGGGACACCCCGGCACCTCCGGCCGGACACCCCGGCCGGGCGCCTTCGCGAGGTCGGTGAGCGCGCCGGTGACGGCGGGTACGCCACGGATCGCGAAGGCGGCAAGGACGGCAAGGACGACGAGGAGGGGCCTTGGTGAAGGAACCGGCGCGCATTCTGATCGTCGGCGGCGGCTACGTCGGGATGTACACAGCCCTGCGCCTCCAGCGGAAGCTCAAGCGCGGCGAGGCGCACGTCATCGTGGTCGACCCCGAGCCGTACATGACCTACCAGCCCTTCCTCCCCGAAGCGGCGGCCGGTTCGATCTCCCCCCGGCACGTCGTCGTCCCCCTGCGCCGCACCCTGTCGAAGTGTCAGGTCGTCATCGGCGAGGCCATGGCCATCGACCACGCCAAGCGGACCGCGACCGTCAGGACACTCGCCACCCGCGAGGACGGCACGGGCGCCCTGGAGGTCCACTACGACGAGCTGATCCTCGCCCCCGGCTCGATCTCCCGCACCCTTCCGGTCCCCGGCCTCGCCGACTACGGCATCGGCTTCAAGACCGTCGAAGAGGCCATCGGGCTGCGCAACCACGTACTCGAACAGATGGACATCGCCTCCTCCACCCGCGACCCGGCCGTCCGCGACGCGGCCCTCACCTTCGTCTTCGTCGGCGGCGGCTACGCGGGCGTCGAAGCGCTGGCCGAGCTGGAGAACATGGCCCGCTACGCCGCCCGGTACTACCACAACATCGAGCCCGACGACCTGAAATTCATCCTCGTCGAGGCGTCCGGGCGCATCCTCCCCGAAGTGGGCGAGGAGATGGGCCGCTACACCCTCCGCGCCCTCCGCGGCCGCAACATCGACGTACGCCTCGACACCCGCCTGGAGTCCTGCGCGGACCGGATCGCCGTGCTCAGCGACGGCGCGCGCTTCCCCACCCGCACCCTCGTCTGGACCGCGGGCGTCAAGCCGCACCCGATCCTCGCCGCCACCGACCTGCCGCTCAACGAACGCGGCCGCCTCAAGTGCGCGGCGACCCTGGCGGTCGAGGGCGTCGAACACGCCTGGGCCGGCGGCGACGCGGCGGCCGTCCCGGACCTCACGGCCGGAGAGGACGGCAAGGAGTGCGCCCCCAACGCCCAGCACGCCGTCCGCCAGACGAAGGTCCTCGCCCGCAACATCCTCGCCGCCCTGCGGGACCAGCCCCTCCAGGAGTACAAACACAAGTACGTCGGCTCCGTCGCCTCGCTCGGCCTCCACAAGGGCGTCGCCCACGTCTACGGCAGGAAACTCAAGGGCTACCCCGCCTGGTTCATGCACCGCGCCTACCACCTCAGCCGCGTCCCCACCTTCAACCGCAAGGCGCGCGTCCTCGCCGAATGGACCCTCACCGGGCTGTTCAAACGTGAGATCGTCTCGCTCGGCTCGCTGGAGAACCCGCGCGCGGAATTCGAACTCGCCGCGGACACCGGACGCCGTCCCGACGCGAGTTGAGCCAGGTCATGGGCGCACGGACGGCGGCGGGAACGCCTCCACGGGCCGCGACGTCTGACGGATGTCAGTCCGGTCGGCCACACTGGTCGTGTGACCATGGGTGGGCTCGTCCCTGCGAAGCGTGACAATGACGAGGATTCGGACGTTTGCAGCATTCCCCCGGGGGTCTGCCCCCGCACCGCCAACCGCGGCCCCGCGCCGGGCGCGCGGCTCAGCCACCCCACGTCGCCGAGCTGGACCGGAACGACCCCGCGAGGTAATCCTCTGTGAACTTCACCCGCTGGAGCGCCCGGCTCCCCGGCACCCAGCGCCGAGCCGCCGCGCGCACCGCCCGCGACCGTACCGAGCGCGCCGAGCGCACCCCCGCACCCCCACCGTCCGCCCCCGCGGCCGGCGGCTCCGTACCCGCCGCCCGCGCCGAAGCCACCCCGCCCACGAGCCCCGAGCCCGGCCCCGCGGCGGGCACCGGGCCCGAGCACCCCGTCCCCACCCTCGACGGCCTCTCCGTCCACGACATCCTCGGCCAGGTCCCCGCCCTCGTCGCCGTCGCCTACGGGCCCGACCACCGCCTCGCCTACGTCAACGACGCCTACGCCGCCCTCTTCGGCCCCCGGACGCCCGGCGCCCCCGCCCGCGAGGCCCTCCCCGAGCTGACCGAGCTCGGCCTGCTCCCCCTCATGGACCAAGTGCTGCGCAGCGGCAAGCCCCGCACGGTCAAGTCCCGCCGCGTCACCACCGACCCGGCGGCCCCGCCCCTCACCCCCGACACGCCGCCGGACACCGAACCCGACACCGCCCGCCACGGCTACTACACCTTCACCTGCTCCCCGATCACCGTCGACACCACCGGCGCCACCCGGCCCGGCGTCCTCGTCTTCGCCGCCGACGTCACCGACCAGGTCGAGGCCGCCGAGCGGCTGCGCGCCAGCGAGCGCCGCCAGCGCGAGGCGGCCGTCACCCTGCAGCGGAGCCTCCTCCCGCAGGAGCTGGAGCAGCCCGACGACCTCCGCGTCGCCGCCACCTACCAGCCCGGCGGCAAGGACACCGCCGTCGGCGGCGACTGGTACGACGTCATCACCCTCGGCGCCGGCCGCACCGCCCTCGTCATCGGCGACGTCATGGGCCGCGGGGTCCGCGCCGCCGCCGTCATGGGCCAGCTCCGCACCGCCGTCCGCGCCTACGCCCGCCTCGACCTGCCGCCCCACGAGGTCCTCCAGCTCCTCGACGGGCTCGCCTCCGAGATCGACGCCACCCAGATCGCCACCTGCGCCTACGCCGTGCACGACCCCAACGAGGGCCGCCTCGTCCACGCCTCGGCCGGCCACCTCCCGATCCTCGTCCGCGACCCCGACGGCACGGTCCGCCGCGCCGCCGAGCCCACCGGCCCGCCCCTGGGCACCGGCGGCTGGCTGCACAGCTCCGGCTCCATGGCCCTCGGCCCCGGCTCCAGCGCCGTCCTCTACACGGACGGCCTCGTCGAGCGGCGCGACGAGGACATCTACGAGGGCGTCGCCGCCCTGGAGCGCGCCTTCGCCGGCGCCACCGGATCACCCCAGGTCATGTGCGACCGCCTCATCCGGGCCATGGGCGTGACCGCCGACCACGACGACGACGTCGCCGTGCTCGTCCTCCAGCACCCCGCGCGCACCGGCCACGACGCGGAGCTCTTCCACAACGCCGCCCTGGAGCTGCTGGGCGGCGTCGAGGCGGCACCGCGCGCGCGGGCCTTCGCCTCGGGCGTCCTGGTCAGCTGGCGCTTCCCCGTCGAGCTGCGCGACCTGGGCGTGCTGGCCGCCAGCGAGCTCGTGGCCAATTCCCTCCAGCACGGCACCCCGCCCATGCGGCTGCGGCTGCGCCGCACCGACCGCCGGCTGATCATCGAGGTCACCGACGGCGATGACCACCTGCCGCGCCGCCGCCGCGCCGAGCCCGTCGACGAGGCCGGCCGCGGCATCTCGATCATCGCCACCATCGCCTCCTCCTGGGGATCCCGCCGCACTCCGGGCGGCGGCAAGGCCGTGTGGTGCGAGTTCGCCCTGCCGTCCGCACACTCGTGACGCCGCACACCCAGGACAAAGCGCCGGTGGCCCGGAACCTGTGGTTCCGGGCCACCGGCGCTCGCCGTGGGCGTCCTACTTACTTCGTCCCGCATATGACCCGCAGATAGCCCGCATAGAAGAGGAGCGGTTCAGACGGTCACAGCCGTCCGCTCGCTCTCCCCGACCCGGGCCGGGACGGCCGCGACGGCCTCGGCACGGGCCCGCAGCGGATTGTCCTGCGCGGGGGTGAGCCGACGGCCCATCCGCAGGGCGAGCACACTGATGCCGAGCGAGCAGACGATCAGCATGGCTATGTACGCGACGTACATCCCGCCACCGGCCATCAGACCGCCCACTGCGGGGCCGATCGCCAGCGCCAACTGTTTCACCAGGGCGAACGCGGAGTTGTACTGTCCGATCAGCCGTGCCGGAGCCAGGTCCGCCACCAGCGGAGCCATCGTCGGCGACAGCATCGACTCGCCTATCCCGAAGAGCGCGTACGTGGAGATCAGCAGCGCCGTCGCGACACCGTGCGCCCCCGGCACGAGACCGGACACCCCGGCCGCCACCCAGGCCACCGTCCAGACCACCCCGACCAGCGCGATCACCCGGCTGCGCCGCCGCCGCTCGACCAGCTTCAGGACGACGAACTGCGCCAGCACGATGGCCGCCGTGTTCGCGGCCAGGGCGATACCGAGCGTCGCGGGCGAGATCCGGGTGACCTCGACGGCGAAGGCCGCGAGCCCCGATTCGAACTGCCCGTAGCAGGCGAAGAACATCACGAAGCCCAGCCCGCACAGCTGCACCATGGCCCGGTCCGCGAGCAGCGTCCGCCACCCGCCCTTGGCCGCCTCGTCGGTCGGGACGGCGTCCTCGACCTTGGGCACCTTCGGCAGGCGCACGGTCGCGATGGCGGCACCCAGCACCAGGAACATCACCGACTCGATGGCGAACAATCGCACGAAGCTCGACGGGTTCGACACGTCCACGAGCTGGCCGCCCAGCAGACCACCGACGCCCAGACCCAGGTTGTTCAGGAAGAACTGCATCGCGAAGGCCCGCGACCGGGTGCTCGGCGTCGAGCACCACACGATCATCGTGGCCAGCGAGGGCTGGATCACCGCGATACCCGCACCGAGCGCGGCCGCCGCGGCGATGACGAGCGACTCGCTGTCCGCGAGCCCGAGCCCCATCGAACCGATGGCGGCCGAGACCGTACCGACGACGGCGACAGGCAGCGGACCCCGCCGGTCGATGGCCCGACCGGTGAGCGGCAGCACGACGAGCGCGGCCACGGCGAACGTCGCGAGCACGATGCCTGCCGTGCTCGCGCCGAGATCCCGCACCTGAGACACATAGATGAACAGGAACGGGACGGTGAAGCCATTGCCGAACGCGCTCAGCGCGTTGCCCAGCTGGATCCGGCGCAGTGCTGCGCCCATCGCGGTGGTCACACTCACCTACCTAGGTCGAAGAGAGGTTGATCAAGAGGAGGGTTCGAAGCGGAAGCGGAGAGTCCAGCCCTGAAGACTTCAGCTCTCTAAACTTCGAAGCTAAACAGTACACATCAAAGGGCTTTAACGCCAATCACTCGTGTCATACTGCGGCCCATGGCTGACACCCCCGGCGCACCCGAGCCGAGCCTCGACGAACAGATCGCCGCCTACCAGCGCGAGTTCCAGGACCTTGATCCGCAGGTGGAGAAGGTCGTCTCGGCCCTCAGCCGCCTCAACCGACGCATGAACGTCGCGTACGGGCGGCAGACGGCGGAGCTCGGCATCAGCAACTCCGAGTGGGAGGTCCTCAAGGCCCTCGTCCTGGCCGGCGACCCCTACCGCATGGGCCCCGGCGACCTCGCCAAGCGCCTCGGCCTCACCCCGGCCGCGATGACCCACCGCATCGACCGCATGGTCGCGGAGGGCCTGGTCACCCGGGAGCGCGACGAGAACAACCGGGTCCGCGTCATCGTCGGCATCACCGAGGACGGCCGCGCGAAGTGGCTCGAGGCGATGCGGATGGCCACGGTCTTCGAGGAGGACCTGCTTCAGGACCTCTCGGGCGACGAGCGCGGCAGGCTGGGCGAGATGCTGACCCGCCTTCTGCGCCGAGTGGAGGAGGCCCAGCCCGACGCCGGCGGCCGCCTCAACGACCTCGACTGACGACCTTGACACCCATGTGGCCCATGGGTAATGTTCTCCGGGTTGCCACGGAGACCTCACGGTCCAAGTGGCGGCCACTCACGCCGCACCGGCGGCAATCTCTACTGCACGGCCCCTTAACGGGATGGATTTCGGCGTGCCGGAATTCGCTCGGCGGCTCCGATTAGGAGCCGGCAGGGAAATCCGCTAAAGTAGTGATCACGCCGGAAGGCGCGAAACAAACCCCGCTCCAGCAGGGGGCCGGAAATGGAATCCGAACCGGAAACGGAACGGAAAACGGATCTGGTAAGGTTG